>JAPPBX010000052.1 GCA_026702755.1 Candidatus Poribacteria bacterium
CGACAGTGCCGGGACCAGTTTTCCCGCCCATGGCACCACACCTATTGCCGATGAGAAATGGCACTTCATTGCCGGACGCGCCGATGCAGATGCTGGCAAGGCTTCGATATGGGTAGATGGCAAAATGGAAGCCGAGGTTGATTTCAACAAAAAAGATGGATACGGCACCAGTGAAGGCGTATTTCACGTCGCACGCCACTATGACCGGTATACTGAAGGCATCATTGACGATGTTGCCCTCTTCAATGTCGCTCTGGAAGAAGAGGATATGGAATTTCTCATGGAAAACGGTGTTGAAACCGCTGCCGCTGTCGAACCTGTGAACAAATTGACAACGACATGGGGTAGAATCAAACAACAATAAGTAAATAGGGGAAAAACGATGAAACAGATATTGGCACTTCTCGCGTTTGGACTCCTGCTGTTCGCGGGGTTGAATTGTGGGACAGAAAATCCGGTTGAGGAAATAACGGATACCGCTTCGATTGAGACCGGAGCGACAGGCGCGTTTCGTGGTGACGTTGAATTAATCGAAGGCGTAACTATCTACATGCACTTACGAAAAGCAGGACAACTCCTCGCGCAACTTGAATTTGAAATGGACGGCGTAAAGGCAACAAGCATTGGTGCTAACCTCTCCTCTTCAACACAGCTTGGGATCGGAAGGTATCACCTTCAGAAAGCTGAGCCGGGGGACTACACTGTCCAAATTTCAGCAAGGGGATACCAAACGAAAGAGTTAAACGTTACCGTCATTTCAGATCAGAACATCTCGCTCGACAAAGTGACGCTTGTCGCGTTGGAAACCCCTGTCTCGCATCTACAGGGTGTGCTGACGGACGCGTTGACCGGTGAACCACTCCTTGGAATCAATCTTCAACTCGCGGATAACGCAGGAGAGGTTTACGAAACGTTAACAACATTGGCAGGTATTTTCGTTTTTGAAAACCTTCCCGTGGAACAAGCCTTTACCTTGACAATTAATCACGCGGGTTATGAAGGTAAAGAAGTAGCAGTGCATCCGATACCCGCGGCTGAGACGTTAGAATTAGTCGTTGAACTCACACCGCTGGCGGAACCGGAAAGATTGGATCCGGGTCAGGGTTTGAGTATTGGAAGCCGCGCACCAGACTTTGAATTACCGGATGGGAACGGCAAATTGCACGCACTCGCTGATTCTATTGGGAATGAGAATGTCGTGCTCATATTTTACCGCGGCGGTTGGTGACCGTTCTGCCGAGGGCAACTCGGTGAGTTGCAAAAAAACTATGCGAACATTCGAGCCGCAGGTGCAGAGCTTATCGCTATCAGTTCCGATGACGAGGGCGACACCAAAAAGACAGTTCAGGGCAGTGGGCTTGAATTCCCGGTACTTTCTGATAAGGACAGAGACGTAATCAATGCTTACAATGTCGTGGATGTTGGTAACAAAAGGATAGCACGTCCTGCTGCCTATATCGTTCAGAAGGATGGAACAGTCGCTTGGAAATCACTTAATGGTGTGGCAGTGCGTGTTCCGACGGCACAAATTCTCACAGAATTAGGTAAACTTTGATGAAACCTTACGACAAGGTCACGGCGAACATTATTGCTGATAGCCAAGAGGCTGAACAACATCGAGACGCACTTGACCGCCGACAGTTCTTAACTCGGCTTGCTGCCGGTGTCGGCGGAATCGGTGGCGCGCTTAGCACACTTCCAGCATTTGCGCAGCTGAGTAGTGGGCAATTACAGCCCGATGCTACGCAGACAGGACCCCTTACGCCTGTTATTGAGGCGATCGGTAAGAAAGTCTGGGATGGCGATCGCCTCGATGAAGATGCGGTTAGTGAACTGATGGATCAGGCGATGATGAAGTTGACTGGACGCGCCTCTGCGAAAGAGGCGTGGCGCGATATTGTGCTGCCCGATGATATTGTCGGTATAAAAATTAACCCCCTCGGTGGACCGGAACTCAGCACACATTCTATCATCGTTGATAAGATCGTTGAAGGGGTATACGGAGCGGGTGTCCTCAAAAAGCAAATTGTTATCTGGGACCGCTTTGAAGACCACCTCCTGAACGCTGGGTACCCGATCAGGCAGGAGGATGGCGAGGTGCGAACCATCGCCTCTGACACAGAGGGGATCGGGTATGACGACGAAGTGTTTTATGAAAGCGAGAAGGATAGTGTCACCCGTCGAGAAAACGAAAGCACCCGTTCCCGGTATTCTCGGATCGTCACGCAAGAGGTTGATGTGCTAATTAACGTCCCCGTCTTGAAGCATCATGCGATGGCGGGTGTGAGTGGATGTTTAAAGAATCTCGCGTTCGGAAGCGTGGACAACACACGCCGGTTCCATGGGAAACCGATCTATTGTAATCCCGCTATCGGCGAGATTCTTGAACATAAAGTACTGAAGGAGAAGCTCGTACTCAATATCGTTGATGGATTAGTCGCATCGTTCGACAAGGGACCGACATATCACGCTGAGAGCGCATGGAAATACGGTGGTCTCTTTATCAGTACTGATCCGGTTATCCTCGATGTCTTGGTCCTTCAAACGATCAACCAGAAACGCGAGGAGATGGAATTGGATTCTGTTTCTAAACTCGCGAACCATGTCAACACAGCAAGTGGTCTCGGTTTAGGTACGAATACGTTAGATCAAGTGGATCTTCAGAAAGTTGAGGTGTGATAATGAAGCATTGCAAGGTAGTAGGCACACTCCGCTGTGCCGTCATCAAGGTAGGAGACACACTCCGCTGTGCCGTCATCGCCTTCTGCATCGCGATTGTCCTTTTTCAGATGACAGGATGCACTGTGACTTTCACGCAAAACGACACCCTCCAACTCAGTCTATCTGAACCGACAGAGAAGGCGATGTCGCTCGTTGCCGAGTTTGAAGCGGGCGAGGCAGAGAGTGTTGCCGGTGATGTGACGCAGAAGACAGGGAGTGTCTGTGCCGGTGGGGCGTGTATCATCTATTAGCAAGTTTCAATTTCACTATTCCCTAATCAAGGTAGGTGCGGTTTCTAACCGCACCTGTTATTTGTTTCCCTGTCCCTTCTTTGCGATGACTTTGTCCCAATCCCAGAGAAGCACTGTCCCATCCTCAGAACCGCTGGCAAGTGTCTTCCCATCGTGTGAGAATATCAACGTTGTTATATGTTCCGTATGTCCAGTGAGGGACACCAGTTGATTACTCGTTTCTACATTCCATATTTTAATTGGAAAGTCCCAACCTTCCTCTCCGGAACCAACAAGGAAGGTCCCATCAGATGAGAACGCCAATATGTTCGTAAAGGGGTGCAAATGACCGGGGAGAACATTGGGTTCATCTTTTCCTATCGTATTCAATTTCCACAGGTAGACCTCCCGATCACTTACTATAGCAGCAGTAGTGTTATCGGGTGAAAAAGTTAAGGCACTGGTATTTTTAATGTTGGGTAGCACGGTTTCAGTCTGTGTCGTAATATCCCACGCTTGTGGCGTGCCGAAAAAACCGCTCGTGGCAAGCAGGGTGCCATTAGGTGAAAATACCAATTTCATGGGGAACGGTCCTTCGGTGTTAAACCAGAGCAACTCAACGCCGATGTTCACATCCCACGCTCGAATCCCTTGATGTTCGCGAGCAGCCAGTATTTTATTATCTGGTGAGAATATGAGTGGCTCCATTCCTGTTGACATATTTGAAGTGTTTGCACCGTTTTGCCAAGGTCCCAGAATTTCCTCACCTGTGCCGATCTCCCATACTCGAATTGTGTCAAAATTTCGTGTACTACTACTCGATCCGAAGCCATCTGAATTGAACACAATTAAACCGTCGCTACCTTGACTGGCAAAGCGTGTAGCGTCTGATGAAAGTGCGACTGCAATAGCCGCGTCACACTGTCCAGCGGTGAATGTAGTCAATTCCTGCCGAGTCTTTAGACTCCATATATCAACAGTCCCATTAAATGTGGCAGTCGCGAGTGTCGCTCCATTTTTGGAAAACGCGACGGCTTTCACCCACTCTGTATGTCCCGCTGTAAAAGTTGTGATTTCCTTGCCGGTGCCTGGGTTCCAGAACCGAATTGTGCCATCAGCACTCCCGCTGGCGAGGCATCCACCATAAGGAGGAGGTCCATCGGGGGCGAAAGCCAGCGCATTGATCGTGTTTTTATGTCCTTCAAGTGTTGCGCGTTCCCTTTTGGTGCTGACATCCCAGAGTTTAATAATCTTATCCGCGTCTCCACTGGCGAGCGTTTTGCCATCTTCGGAGAATGCAAGGGTAGTCACCCAACCTATATGCCCTTGGAGTGTCGCGAGTTTGGTATGGTCCTCGGTATCCCACAACTGTACCGTCTTGTTCCGCTCAATCGTGCTTGCGAGAATTTTCCCATCAGGCGAAAACGCAAGTGCCTGGATGTCGTCTTTCGGCGGACGTGGCGGAGGCGCGGGTACTCGAATGACTTCTGGCTTCTCGGCAGGATCTGGTGAATAGGCATTGAAGGATACCGATTGACTGTCTGTAGTTACGTCCCATAAGTGGATTTCGCCGTCTCTATCCCCAACTGCGAACGTGCTACCGTCTTTAGAGGCTGTCACTACCGCGTATGACTGCATGTTCTTATCTACATCTGCCAATTTTTTACCGGTGTCTACATTCCAATACGTGATTTCACCTCTGTCAAGACTGATGAGTGTTTTGCCATAGAATGCCAGTGCTAACACCAGTGGCGGGCGGTTGTCGTTTAATGTGAGGGTTGAAAGTTTCCTTCCGGTTTCCAAATCCCATGACTGAATAATAGGATTATTAAACCCACTGCTAACGAGAATCTTTCCATCTGGCGAGAACGCCAGCGCGTTGACTTGTCTTTTATGTCCCGTAAATAGGGCGGTTTCCTTTCCATCGGTTACATCGTATACCCACACGCCGACATCTGTTCCGACTACAAGACGGGTGCCATCAGGCGAAAACCGCATCAGATTAATACCACCTTTTCCGAGACGTGCGATCGCACCTTCAGGTAACCCGATTTTTGTATTATCTTGTGCGAAACTGGTAGAGAGCATCGCGGCAATTGATAGAAAAGTGGTGAGGAGTAGGCGTTTCATTTTCATGATGTACTTGTATAACCCAAGTTGCTACTAACAAATTGTGAACGTTTCAACGAGGGGTTTCGGTATTTTCCCCACCCCAGATGAGATTTAAAAAAATACTTGGGTAATTCTATGTTCCTCCAAACTCGGTAAGTGTGGTTTCCTAACCGCACCGGATTTTACACAACAACCTTGAAAACTCCAAAACCCTCTTGAATCCCGTAGGGATGGTATCTCTATAGAAAAGCGTGGATCCCATAAATCAAGCCCCGTAGGGGCGGCATCTGTATAGAAGTCTCACATGAAAACCCGTGAAATATCGTCCAAACTTTAGTAGAATAAAATATTTGAGTAATTCTATAAAGCACAGTTTTCAATCAAGAAGACTCCATAATCCTGTGAATCCTGCTTCTGACTGGGGTCCCCATAGCAAACGGCGTATAGGGCAACACATACATTACCCGATTAAATTCTTAATCTTCATGAGGGGTGGTATATCTATAGAAACCGGGGTCTACAACTTCTTGCACTTTCTTCGGCTTGCTATGTGCACAAACAGGTCGCAACTTAGGTGTGTATAGCGTCTGTTGCTACAAAGTCTGCAGATTAATGAAAAGGCGGGCTGATAAACCCGCCTGTGATAGAATTCGGTTTGAATGAAAATGCTACTGATCAGATTTGATTTCACCCCACGTTGTCGTGAGACTTCCAGCCGGATCAACGGGAAGTACGCCTTCTTCAACGAAGATTGTCCACATGATAACTGGATCCCCGATCACCTCATCAATACCCAGCAATTCCACTTCTCCCTCCGGGAACGGTTCATTGGATTTGTAGATAAAATACTCGACGGGTGGGTGTGGCGCATCAAGAACCAGCGTTTCTTCAGTATCCGTGTATCCCTTTGTAAACCAGCCTTTCGGATCTTGTCCGCGATCTTCCGGACGTTTATGTCGGCTGTCCCATGCTTGGTAGACATAAGCCGGTCGGTCGATGTTAAATGTCAACCGATACTCCTGTCCGCCGGGGCAGTCCGCTGACGTGGACACCTGCGTTAATCCTTGAAATTCTTTTGGGATATTCGTGATCGTGTAGTCCCTATCGTGGAAAAATTTCCCGCCTTCCTCTAACTCGACGGCTTTATAGACACCGTTCTTGTTATCCTTTATTTCCGTGACTTGCACCTGATCCGCGACAGCGATAAACGCTACTGCGATGAAGAGCGCAGCGATACAAACATACGTTAGTTTCACTTTAGTACTCCTTTATCGTTTGGTTTATAAGCCTCATCGAAAACTTGAAAAAAAACAACATCTGTGTCATACTTATGATTATACAACAATTTTTTCCAATTTACCAGAACAAATTTTCGCACTGGAAGAAGGAAATCCGATGGTTGAACACATTGTCCTACTCAAGTTAAAGTCGGAGGTTACCGAAGCGCAGCTGGAAACCTTATCCGATGCCCTGTTAGGAATGGCTGACGAAATCCGCGGCATTGAATCCATAACTGCTGGCACGAACAACAGTCCTGAAGGCAAAAGCCAAGGGTATGGGTATGGTTTTATCGTCCGTTTTACAGACGAAGCCGCACGCGACGCATATCTACCGCACCCTTTTCACCGTCAAGTCGCAAGTGAGCACATCCGTCCGCTTGTTGAAGATGTACTTGTTTTCGATTATTCCGCCCCGATCAACACCTAACCGAACCGCAAGGAAAATTAAAAATATGAGTTGGAATATAGTCGTCGTTGTTTCAGATACATTACGAACCGCATATCTCAGTCCTTACGGCAACGATTGGATTCAGACACCCAAATTAGCACGCTTTGCCGAGCAGAGCGTCAAATTTACGAACGCACATCCGGAATGCTTGCCGACCATTCCGACGCGCCGCACCTTACACACCGGTAGACGTGCCTATCCGTTCAGCACTTATACGCCTGTGCCGTGGGATAACGTCTATACACCCGGTTGGCAGCCGATGTCTTCCGATGAACCCGCAATCGCTGAATCACTTGTCCAAAACGGGTATCATACCGGTTTCTTTGCCGATGTACCGCACTATTTCGTGCCGGGCATGAATTTCACGCGCGGCTTCCGGCAGTGGGAATTCGTCCGAGGTCAAGCCGAGGACAGATACCGCGGTGGCGCGCACGCCGATCCATCACTGATTTCCCGCTACCGAGGGAACCCCGACCGTATCCGTGCGCATATTGTGAACGTCCAACCCGAACGTCCAGAGGAAACATGGCCCACAGCCCGACTGTTCCGTTCTGCAATTGAGTTTGTTGAACATAACCATCAAAACACACCGTTTTACCTCTACGTTGATGGATTCACACCGCATGAAACGTGGGAAGCACCTATCCACTACTACGATCTCTACGGTAAGCGCGAAGACCGAGAACCTATCTGTCTCAATCTGCCCTACGGTTCGCTTAAAGATGAAGAACTTGAGGAACGATTGCCGAGCGTTAAAGCAAACTACGCCGGTTTGGTAACGCTCGTAGATACATGGTTCGGAAGGTTGGTAGATACCATCGATCGGCTTGGACTGCGTGAAAATACACTCATCATTTTCCTCGCAGACCACGGCACAAACTTCGCGGAGAATCCAGACAAAGCCACCGGCAAACCGGCAAACTTCATGTACCCCGGCACGATGGACATCCCTTTGATAGTTAGCCATCCGTCAGGTGCTAACGCCGGTACGACGTGTGATGAATTCGTCTATACGCTTGATGTGCCTGCCACCGTCATGGCAGCCAGCCAAGTTGAACCTGCTGGCGAGATTCAGGGACAGAATTTACTTCCGCTTGTGGAAGGGAAAAGCGGTTTTGAATCGCGTGAATACTTGACCTGTCGCTATGTCAACTCTGTTTGGTATAAAGACGCGAAGAGTTGGTACTTCTCCAGCGTCGATTTTAATGACGATATACGACTGTTTGACCTTGAAGCAGACATCGACTGTCAGCATAACATCGCCGACAAGGGGGCTGATCGGATTGCGCTCGCGCAAGAGCGGATCTTGGCGGATGCAGGCGGGCATCTCCCACACTATAAACGTCAGGGCAGAACGGATGCTCTCGGTAGACCGCAGTTCGCAGAAGCGTAGTCTTAGGTATCTCTCACGTGACCGCTGGCGAGGATTGTATCCTCGCCCTTGTGTTGGTGTATAGGTAATTACGGGTTTTACTATATAACCCAAGTTGCTACTAACAGGTTTTTCACATTTCAGAAAGGGTTTTCATCTCTTTCCCCACCCCGTAGGGGTGTTATTGCTTCGCAGTGAGAATAGGAAATGGCGTATTTACGCGATTGCACTCCGTAGGAGTGCTATGTCTATAATAGGTGGCAACTATCTTTCTCAGGTTAAGGGAGCTTAACTTATGCGCCTTTCACGCTTCAGTAAATTCCATCTTGTGATTTTCGTTGGTATTGTTGTGCTTGCCCTCGTGTTTTCTTGGGATAGTAGTATTGCCCAAGACGGTAAATCCAGCCTTTCCGGTCGCGTTGTAGATCCAGATGGAAAGCCAGTTGCGGGACTTGCGTTGGCTATTAAACCCGTTGAGATTAAGGAACCGAGGGACATGGTGCCGCGCACGCCTTTTTCGTCCTGGTCGCGCGTGGTAACCGATAACGCAGGACGTTTCTTTTTTCCTGATATAGACCCAGTTTCATCACAATTTGTGATGTTTCCTGAAAGTGCTTCGGATTTTGAGATTATCTCCCTTGAAATTGGGGATTTAACCTTCTATTCTACGGGCTTCCTTCAGAACTTTAGGACCTGGTTTGGTAGACCCACCTTCGCCATTGAACCGGGCACACATCTCGAAGGCGTGGTCGTCAACGTGAAACCGCCTCGGATGCGAATTCGCGGACGAGTGCTTCTAAAGGATAGAACGCCACTCGCCAATACAGACGTTAGCCTTACCGTCCGACGGCGGCAACGAGATACTTTCCTTTTTATCTTGCCAAGCGGTGGCAGTGCTGGACACTCAGGAAGAGGTGTTAGAACTGATGCCGAAGGTTATTTCGTATCATATTATCCGGATGAGGCTTCAGAATACTCGGTGATAGTAAAATATGAAGGTGCGTCCGCAAAGTCAAGATGGTTTCGTCTTAAAGAGGGAGAGCGGTACGACGACCTCGTTTTAGTCCTCAGAGACTTAGAAGCACACCAAGCCTGGCGCAGTGAAAGAGAGAAAGCGCGACAAGCGGTGTGGGTAGTGAATCCCGAAAATAATCACGCTTACAAGAGAATAAAGTGCGACAGTTGGGAAGACGCGAAAACCAAGGCAGCAGCCGAGAATGCATATCTCGTTGCCATTAACGACGAAGCGGAGCAGAAATGGCTGGAGGCACTTTATCCAGAGAAAACGTTTTTTTGGATCGGGCTGCATTTTCCAGAAAAAGGGACAGCATGGCAGTGGAGCAACGGTGAATCTCTCTCTTATACGAATTGGATAGCCTCCCAGGAACCGGAGAGTGTGTCCACCGAGGACAATGAACACCCAGTCGCTATGGAATTCTTTTCAAAGAGATGGAGGGCAATTGGCTCTAAAAGTCCGTTCTTGCCTATAGTTAAACACGCAATTCTCGAAAAAGCGTATACATCCGCACCACAGTAAATCCTGCACAGTCACTATCTAACTCAGCCCACTTCGCTGGCGAGGTTTGATGAAGATTAAATAATTAATTCGGTAATTTTTCGGAAAACCGGTGCGGTTAGGAAACCGCATCATAAGTGTCAATTTAAGAAAAAACAACTGTCGCAAATCCAGTCTGGTAGGTTCGGTTTCCTAACCGAACCGAGTTCTACACAGAAACCTTGAAGACTTCAAAAACCTCTTGAATCCCGTAGGGATGGTATCTCTGTAGAAAAACGGAACCTCACAGACCTAAGCCCCGTAGGGGCGGCATTTGAAGAGATACCCTATAAAATGCCCTGCAAAACCCCTAAATTGACACCTATGGTGCGGTTAGGAATGCAGGTCGCATTTGGGCGAGTACGCCGCAAAACCGCATCTACCGGGCCTGGAGAAAATATTTCGGTAATTCTATAAAGCACAGTTTTCACTCAAGAAGACTCCCTAATCCTGTGAATCCTTGGAATCCTGCCCCCCTGATAAGGGGGGATACAGGGGGGTTATCCTGCTTCAGACGATGAACACCGACATTACCGAATTAAAAAATTAATCTTCATCTTTGTAAAGAGGTATCTGCTATGATTCGTTTCCTTTTCACCAAATCGATTTTTACAATGTTAGTGGCAGTTATTGTGTTAGGGCTTGCCGTGGAATACCAAAGCGCTGCCAAGGAACAGCCATCAACCTTATCTGGACGCGTTATCAGTACGGAAGGTGAACCGCTTGCCGAAGCATCTGTCGCACTATTGTACGTCAAAATTGCTGAAAATGGGGCGGTAGACACCCTGTTTGACAGATCGCAGTACCCTTTTCTCCGTCAGGAACCAGTCCATAGACCGCGTCAATTTAACGAAAAGGTCCCTAATCAAGATGAGATACCGGAACATCCACCTTTTTTAAAATCGAAAACGGATTCGGAAGGTCAATTCACTTTCACCGGCATCGCTACAGGGATGGTGCAGTTAATGGTCCTGCCGAAGGAAAAAGATCCGGAGTCGCCACGCGCAACGCCTCAAAACCTTAAGCCAGCGCCTGAGATTCAGACCATTAAATTCGGAGAAGTAACGTTTCATCCGCATGAATTCTCTTTCTTTCCACCGATCGGGGCGGTCACTTTTGCTATCAAACCCAGTTCAGACATCAAAAACGTAGAAGTTGTCATGGACACCCGACCGAAACTGAGAATCCAAGGTAGGCTTGTCTTTAAGAACGGTGAACCACTTGCCGACACGACTGTTCAAATTAACATTGGTCACTTGGACTTAGATAGGACACATGGTTCAGCCTTCAAGCGTTCCTTACATACGGATGCAGATGGGAACTTCGTGTCGGCTATATACGTTCCTGGAACCTACGCGTTGTCCGTTGACCATCGCGGACTTTCGGCGATGTCAGCACCTTTTACTGTTGAAGCACGCAAACCGCATGAACCGGTGGTTTTAAGGCTTAATGGCACTCCTGCTGATCTTTCCGAGTCTCCATCTGGGAGTTCCGAAGAGCGGCGATATGGTATGCCAGATATTCTGGGTATGTGGATAGTGAATCCGACGAATGGACACGCTTACAAGTGGATTGCCTGCGATAACTGGGAGGATGCACGTGCTCAGGCTGCTGACGAAGACGCTCATCTCGCTACGATTACGAGTGAGGCGGAGCAGATATGGCTTGAAGCCATTTTTGTGGACGGTCCGTATTGGATCGGTTTGACCGATCTTTTAAAAGAGGGTGAGTGGTCGTGGGAGACCGGAGAACTTGTCACATACACCAACTGGGGAGAGGTGGAAGAAGACATTTTAGGTGAACCGCCTGCGCTTCTCAAGCTATTCGGTGCCAAAGATCGTCGCCAACGCCGAAGGGCAGATGAGGAAGATTACGTCATCATGTCCTCTCGTTGGGATGAAGAGGTCGGGAAATGGTATCCAGCGGATTCAAAAGGTGACCACCGCCACGGCAGAGTACAGATGGCAATCATTGAGAAAGACGGTATGTAATCCAAAGTACAAGGAAAATTAAAAAGAATGGAGACCCACTTTTCCCAACTCAGCCAACACCTATATGTCCATCACGGACAGGTCAACACGGGTATTCTCCGCGATGGAGACCGCGCACTCCTCATCGATCCGAGTGGAACTACCCTACAGGCTACGCTCTCGGAACTCGGCATTGCGAATGTTGAGCAGATCCTCTTTACGCATCACCATCGCGATAGTACAACAGGCTTTCCAATATCTAATAATGCTCGCATCGGCGTTCCAGCGAAAGAGGCAACATGGTTTAGCGAAGTCGAAACCTTTTGGAACGACCCGAAATACCGTTGGCATCTCTACAACTATCACCCGCATAACCTCATGCTTGCTGACGCGATCTCCGTAACGGATGCATACACCGAAGGCGCGCAGATCGAGTGGGGTCCGGCATCCCTACAAGTCCTTGAAACGCCAGGGCATACCGATGGGAGTGTTACCTATCTCATTGATGTTGATGATGAACGCTTCGCTTTCTCTGGTGACCTCATCTACGACGAGGGTAAGGTGTGGGAACTCTATAGTTTACAGAAGGGGCAACAAACAAGCGATTATCACGGATTTCTCGGTGCGCGCGATGAACTGACGGAGAGCCTTGAGAAAATTCGCTGTGCATCACCAGCCGCACTTATCCCCACGCACGGTGTTGTCATGAATGACCCAGACAAAGCAATCGATGCCCTCCTTCATCAGTTAGCATACTGCTACGATAAATATGTGTCAATCTCTGCCCTGCGACACTATTTCCCACAACTCTTTGCCGAATTTGAGGGACATCCGGGGCACATGCCTATCCGGGAAGGCACGCCACCACCCGAATTCCTACGCCATTTCGGCACAACATGGATTGTCATTTCCGAAAACGGTGAAGCGTTTGTGATGGATTGCGGTTCGCCGCATGTCATCAAGCAAATTCAGCAGTTGCAAGCGGAACGCGATATTTCAACGGTAACCCAATTTTGGGTGACACACTACCACGATGACCACGTTAACGCTATCCCCGAATTTCAAGAGACTTTTCCGTGTGAAACGATAACGGATTCGGTTGTTGCACGAGTCATCACAGATCCAATCGGTTTCCGACTCCCTTGTATTTCGCCTGCGGTTACCCGAGTAGACCGCATCACGCAGGACGGCGATACCTGGCAGTGGAACGAGTTCACAATGACAGCATACCATTTCCCGGGGCAGACCTATTATCACGGTGGATTGCTTGTTGAGGGACGTGGCGTACGGATGTTCTTTGCGGGGGATTCCTTCACAATGGCGGGCATTGACGACTACTGCTCAGGCAATCGGAATCTACTCGGCAAGGATGTCGGTTACGAAAAATGCTTGCGATTGATTCAGCAACTCAAACCGACGCATATCTTTAATTGCCATGTCAATCCAGCGTTCGATTTTACCGATGCTGAGATTCAGTGTATGCTGGACACACTCGCCGAACGTGAAAAATGCTATACCGAACTTTTCCCTTGGGACCACGCCAACTACGGAATGGACGAACATTGGATCCGTTGTTATCCTTATGAACAGGAGGTCGGACTCGGAGAAACGGCGCAGTTGCGTGTGGAGATAACAAACCATTCGTTTGAACCGCGTACGGCAATTGCTCAACCTGTTCTGCCAGTATCGTGGGGTGTAGAGGTCCCTGAAATGGAAACAACTATTCCACCAAGGACGGATGGACACATCGATTTTTCCATTGCCATTCCACAAGACTGTGAAGCAGTTGGACGAATTGTCGTGCCTGTGGACATCACTTATGACACACGTCCACTCAGTCAATTTCGAGAAGCCATCTTTGTTCTTACTGGTAGTAGGCATACGCCGTTATGCCGTAACAACGGGAGTTAGAAACTTGTGCTAAACTGTTCTTACTGGTAGTAGGCATACGCCGTTATGCCGTAACAACGGGAGTTAAAACTTGTGTTAAACTTATCGCATCCCACTATTGACATCGCTATTACCTGTAGCGATTTTGCAGCGTCGCTGGACTTCTATCATAACAAGTTGGGACTTGAGATCGTGTTAGAGTTGGAGATTCTGGATGCTCTCGCACAAGACGTAGGGCTTGCACCGACAGGCTTTCGCCAAGTCCGCCTTCAAGCCGGGAACACCCTCATCAAACTGATGGATATTGAGTCGCCACCGCCGACACCAACAGGTGAGTTCTCGGCAGGTGTCCGCTGGCTTACCTTTTTTGTAGAGGATATTCAAGCAACCGTCGAAAACCTGAAACAAAACGGTGTTGAATTTCTATCTGAACCCATCAGCGCACCAGACGCAGCAGGCGTTGCATGTGCGAAGGATCCCGATGGCATTCTGATTGAACTCGTCGAAATATAAGGGGTGTTATGAAAACCTTAACTGATTCCCAAATCCACGATTTTAACGAAAACGGCTATCTATTACTCGAAGACGCGCTTGCGCCTGACGATCTAAATCCACTCATCACGGAGTTTGAAGAAATTGTTGACGCTGGGGCATCGGATCTCTATGCAGAAGGTGAGTTAGACTCTGAATTCAAGGGAGAAGGGTTTGACACCCGTTTGGCGAAAATTACGGCGCAATCTCCAGTCGTATTTCAGAAGGTGTTTAGCGGTGCGCACACGGGACCGGCACTCTTCGATCTGCTCATCAATCCCAAATTGCTTGACATCGCCGAGTCGCTTGTCGGACCAGAGATTATGTGTCATCCCGCATACCGGGTGCGCCCCAAGCTTCCTGAGCACGATCGAACCCTCGTTCCATGGCATCAAGACGCTGGCTATATGGAGCCGAAATGTGATTCAGTCTTGCAGCTCACGATCTGGATTCCACTGATAGATGCCACTGTTGAGAACGGCTGTATGGAAGTCATCCCACACGCCCATCGGGATGGTGTGTTCCGACATCAGCACTCTGAACGTTTTTATCTTGAAATACCCGATGATGCATTGCCCGAAGTCGAGCCAGTAGTAGTTCCTGTCAAGTTTGGCAGTGTCCTTCTGTTTACCAATCTCACGCCGCACCGTTCCATCCCGAACGTCAGCAATC
Organism: Candidatus Poribacteria bacterium; assembly: GCA_026702755.1. Classification (NCBI taxonomy): domain Bacteria; phylum Candidatus Poribacteria; species Candidatus Poribacteria bacterium. The sequence continues at coordinate 14,782 of JAPPBX010000052.1, forward strand.
AGGTCAGATGGAGCGTCGATTCCCGCTATCAGGACGCGGCAAAACCGACAGGTTATCAACCCGAAGCAGGTTTTCTTGCACGGAGTCGGCTGCACCCTGAAGATGTTGTCACAGCACCAGAGGAATTCAAACGGGTTCGCGATGAACATCAACCCGGTCCCGGTCCAAATCGATGGGCAAAAGAGGAGAATAACGATGCGTAATTTCCAACAATTGCTCCCGTGTTTTCTCATATTGATTCTGTTCATGGGTGGTGCCACACCGCCAACCGAAACTCCGAAACCAGCGGAGGTTGAACTCAAGGGCACCGTCGTCTGCTTGGCAGAGGAGATGCACACGCATTATAACGTAGAACTCTTTAAAACCCATGACCATCTGTACGGTGTCAAGACCGAAGATGGTAAATACTACACGCTTCTGCGCACATCGTTAGCGGAGGCGTTATTTGTTGACGAGCGGCTGCGTGAGAAAGACTTAATCATCAACGGTCGGGTCTTTCCCAAAACGCAGTTGCTGGAGATCACTCGGTTTGCCTCTATTAAAGATGGTGTAGTACACGAGCTCTATTACTACTGCGATACATGCTACATCCGCACGGTTGCACCGGGGAATTGTGATTGTTGTCAGGCACCCGTCGTGTTAATCGAGAGACCCCTAAATGTCGATTCCACAATACCATCACCGTAGGTGTAGATTATTGATTCATTTTGAGTTGCGCCCATGTCATAACAAGTTTGTGGTGCGGTTCAACTGCAAGAATTTCATCCTGAAGGGTAGCGGCATAAAACAACAGGTTTTCAATAAACGGAAGATTCGTATCGACCCTCCCCTGATCTTCATTTTGCATCGCTGTGATGATATATGCGCCATCACCATGATATAGAAGTGCAACAATGAGATGCTTACCGACTGTCGCGAGTGGAATATACGCGCGATCGGGGTTGTGCCATTTATCATCCGTCACAATCTCTTCTATCTTGTTTGGCTTGGTGAAAAGCGTCCCAACCTCTGGTGCTTTTGTCGGTTCAAAATTCAGTGTCCTATCGGTTTCATCACCGTTTAGTGGTTTGGGGAGCCAAGGGGTTGGACACCCTACAGCATCATCGTGGTCCTGCTCAACGTTAATGCAAATCCCGCCCTCCTCAACAAACGCTAAAACGGCATCTGATCCCTGGTCAGTGAAACGCCATCCACCTTCGCAAATCTCACCTTGCCCAAGCCAGAGGATATCAAAGTCAGTAGCATTCGCTTTCGCGAGTTTTGAATCTTTCGTAACCTCGTAATCAAAGGTAAAATTCTGAACTTTTTTCACATTTTTACGAATAGTTGCTGCTTCAACCTTGGTTACGTTGTCTCCTAATATTAGGACTTTTTTTGTTTTCGCAGCTATTGATGTAACAGAGAACGTCACTACAGTAAGGAGAAAACACAAAAAACACACCGAAATGGTATGAAATTGACGCTTTATTGTAACCTTTTCCATTTCTTGAAACCTCCTTTTGATGCGATGGAAAACTGTGTTCCAAGACATAAAAATTCACTGCCCTTTTTATGTCATGAATGCTGCCGACCCCATTTACCAATATGTTAACATGTTTGTAAAAAAAGTCAAATATATTTTTCTTGCGGTGTTGAAAATCAAAGCACGTCGTCGTCTTCAATAATCCCCTTCGCCTCCAAACCAGCAAGCACATTCTCAGCACAT
>JAPPBX010000053.1 GCA_026702755.1 Candidatus Poribacteria bacterium
AGATACCCTATAAAATGCCGTGCAAAATCCCTAAATTGACACCTATGGTGCGGTTACAAACCGCACCTACCGGGCCTGGAGAAAATATTAAATTACCGAAATATTTATTTAAACTTCATTAACCGCCCCGGTCCCGTAACGATAAGCATTTGTGCTGTCCGAAGACAGACCTTTTAGATCAATTTTGCGTAAGTCCTGTCGGATAGAATTTTTCTTGCTGAAAAAAGTTAAAGTGCGTAAGAAAAAACCAAATTCGATTTTACCTCAGAGACCTCTGAGTATGGATTTAACAAGTATTCAGGTATAACCTAACCAACCTAAACAACTGACGAGGGAGAAGACATTTTTAATCAGCGAAATGCATCTCAACTCGGTTGTTAGGAAACAACACGAAAATACCAGGAGAAAAATTATGGGGAAGAATCAGAGGTTAGAACCCTCTCTCGTTGAGGAGTTCGTTGGCAAGGCTCATGGAGATTTTCAACGGGTCAAGCAATTGCTTAATCAAGAACCTGCACTCATTAACGCTACGTGGGATTGGGGTGAAGGAGATTGGGAAACGGCACTTGGTGCTGCCGCCCATACAGGGAGCAGAGATATAGCGGAGTACCTACTCGATCGTGGTGCCCGTTTGGATATTTTTGCAGCTACGATGCTCGGGTATACCGAAATCGTTCGGGCATTTGTCGCTCAGCGTCCAGATTCTTTGTCACTTCTCGGTCCCCATGGCATCCCCCTGATTGCGCATGCCGAGGTGGGCGGTGCCGAGGCAGCTGAGGTGCTGGTATTTCTCAAAAATCAAATGAAAGATTGATAAGTGGCACACCAAACTCGTATGAAGGGATATGTCGGACATTAGATTAGCGAACCCAGGCGATGCGGAAGCAATCCACCAAATATTACAGGAGACATGGGGTGAATCCCTTCTCTTCGATGTGTTCGCGGATCACATTTCGTCACCTAAGCATCAAATCTTTGTTGCAGTTGAGGCGGGCGAAGTGTCAGGTTTTCTTTCCGCGTTTCTGGTGTCCAGTCCAACCCCTTGCTGGGAAATAGATCTCATTATTGTCCGTTCTATGAGTCGCGGAAAGGGGATAGGAACTGCTCTCATTGAGGAAGCGTTGACATACGGTTTTAATCTCGGCGCACGTTGGGCGAAGGCATCAATCCGCGTTGACAATTTTCCAAGCCAAAGCGCATTTTCCAAGGTAGGCTTTACGACAAACGCTCAAGTGCGTAACCTCTTTCTTTGGACCCCTTTGGCTTGCGAGTCCAGACCTGATGTACCGAAGACTGTCCATCTTATACCTGTCGATACATTAACCTATCGCGGATTGTGGATTGAAGGATTTATTGAGCCGCACCTATCCCTAAAAGAGCAGCACGATGTGATTCGTGTGGCTCGAAATTGTGTTTTTCATGAGAATCGATTAAACACAGGTATGTTTATTCCGGACATTTCTAAACACACGCTCGCGCCCGACTTATTAACCGCTGCCACCGATTTTGGTCAATATCACCGGTGGGAGTATCCGTTTAAGTAGCGTTCAATTTATGGTGAATTAAGTTGACAGTTCAATTGAGCAACAGATCTGGGAGGTGTGTGAATGAGCGAAGACATCTGTTTCAGTCCAGAAGATCAACAGTTCGTTGATCGAGCCACAGATTTTTGCCAACAAATGGGTGAGCGTGCTGTCCTTATGTTGATTGGGAGTCGTGCCGCTGGTTTCACCGATGGATGGTCGGATCTTGACCTGTGTATCATTGGCGATAAGCGTCACCTTTCCGATGAAGATCGAGAGACTTATGAACAAAGCTGGCAACTCTTCGTTGATCGAGGTGATTTTGAGGCACACTGGTCATTTTATGATGAAAATGACCTACGGGCGTGGTTGGAGACGTACCCAGATGAGATGATGTGGGTTATTGCGACTTCACAAACTCTCTACGGTTGTTCAAGCACTGCTGAAGAACTCAAGCATCGCTATTGCGTGTATCCGCCCGCGATCGCGGAGCGCAAGTTGAAGTGGATGTTCGGCAAGTATTATTTCTCGCAGCGTGGTCCCTTAGCTATGGCAGCTCGAAACAAGGTGGAAACGGCATTTGTTGCGGTTGGAAATGTCATTGAGTACCTCTGTAAAATGTGCTGTGTCGCTGAGAGACAACCGTTTCCCTACGAAAAATGGGTGGTTGAAGCAGCGAAACAGACACAACTGGGCGCAATGGTGTATCCATCAATTCAACGCGCTGTGAATGGCATCGGAGACTTTCTCGACCCGCCAGTCGATAGTAACTGGCGTGATTGGGCACCGGTGAAGGAATTACGCCGGACATTGCCAATTGTTCAAAGCGGACTAAAGGAGCTCGGTTGGGTCGGCGATTGGATTGACGATCCGAATGCAGTCTACTTCGATGAGACAGCAAGACGACCCGCACCCTGAATGTCAACAGAAAATATAAATACATCCGTCGCAAAATAATTAACACAAAAAGTCCCAGGCCCGGTAGGTGCGGTTTGCAACCGCACCGGACTTCGCCCTAAACACAAAAAGGATTACTATGACACAACCGTCTCTCCAAGTCGGAAATATCGTCCAACCTATTACGCATGTTGATGTACCTCAAAAAACAGACTATGAAGGTAAATTTATTTCACTATCACCAATCAACCCACAAATCGATGTTGCGGAACTCTATGAATGCTCTCACGGATCGGATGTAAAGGAGCAAATCTGGACCTACATGAGTTACGGTCCCTTTGATAGCACACACGACATGCATAAGTGGCTTGAGGAAGGTGCTGGCTCTGAGGATCCACTCTTCTTTACCGTCCACCATCTTGAATCGAAGCAACGGGTTGGTATGGTGAGTTTCCTGAACATCGTTTCAGACATGCGACGACTGGAGCTCGGACATATTTGGTATGCACCGGATTCCCAGCGATCTAACGTGAACACAGAAGCCATATACTTAATGCTCTGCGAGGCTTTCGATAGATTGAAATACCGCCGTGTCGAATGGAAATGTGATTCTCTAAATGAACGTTCTCGAGCAGCAGCATTGCGACTCGGTTTTAAGTTTGAGGGTCTCTTCAGACAACATATAATCGTAAAGGGTCGAAACAGGGATACTGCGTGGTATTCCATGTTGGACAGCGAATGGAGTGCTATTAAGAAGAACATGGAGATGTGGTTATACCAAAACCCTGATCAGCAGTTGTCCTTAACGGTGTTGAACAACAGTAAGCCCTAAGTAGGTGTCTGAAAAATCGGTTGGATTGAGGCACGAAGCCAACTAACATCGAATTTGTTGGGTTTCCCGTTCGTTTTATCCGCCGTTTTGTGGATGACAGAGTGCCATGGGTTGTAAGTTTACCACACCATGAAAATGGAAAAGCCGTTTGTTATACCAGTCAATTCAGTATCGGGCGGTGGAAAGACGACACTGTCAACTCTGCTCCACAAGTCATTGCCGGATTCGTCTCTTTTCTGCTTCGACGATTTTGATGATACGAATATTTATCCTGTTGATTTCTACGAATGGAGTCGACGTGGCGGTGACATCGAAGAATTTGATTGCCCTGGAATGCAAGCGGCGGTCGCGGCTGAAGTTCATCAGGGAACAGCGAGGTGGATTATTTTGGATTTCCCATTCGGTCGCCGACACTCGCGTTTTTGTGATACCATTGATCTCGCTGTTTTTGTTGACACCCCGCTTGATGTGGCCATGGCGCGACGAATTTTAAGAGACTATACAATCAACCGTGATGAATCTTCAGAAGAAACTCTGAATCGCCTCCATAAAGATATGTCGAACTATTTGGCAAGGGGGCACTATCCATATTTGAATACTTACAAGGACAAGGATCATAGTGATCTCGTTTTGGACGGGCAGCGCAGTCTGGATGATTTGAAGAACGACGTAATAACGATGCTAAAATCAAGAAATTTGGTAACCCACGTTTTCTAAATATGAGAGAAGTTGTCTTTTACCGTACAGTATCAGGACATTGTCCAGTTGAGCAATTTTTGGATTCCCTTACTGCGAAGCAGAGTACCAAAGTCACTTGGACATTAGGGTTAATTGAGGAATTAGAATTTATCCCACAACAGTACTTCAAAAAACTGACCGGTACAGATGATATCTGGGAGGTACGTGTCAATGTTGGTAGAGATACGTTCAGACTTTTGTCTTTTTTCGATGGTCCAAGATTAGTAGTCCTTAGTCATGCCTTTGCCAAACAGACACGGAGAATCCCAAGGTCAGGTATCCGATTAGCAGAAAATAGAAAACAGGATTATTTCAGGAGGAAAAAACGGTGAGTGACTTAAAACGTTATGTCCAAAAACGTAAAGCCGCAGATGCTGAATTTGCTCAAGATTATGAAACTGGTTATCTTGAGTTCAAAATTGGTATTCTACTTCGACAAGCTCGTGAAGAAGCTGGCTTAACCCAAGAAGAGGTGGCGCAAAAGTTAAATACCAAGAAGTCTGCTATCTCAAGAATGGAAAACCATGCAGAAGATGTTAGATTGTCAACTTTAGGGAAGTACGCAAAAGTGCTTGGAAAGAAATTATATTTGTCGGTTGGATAAGTAAGGAGATGTATTCATGAGCAAATTGAAATTCGCTTGCCACCTGATCCAATTTGGTGGCGAACAGCAAGAAAATCCAGAAAAAGTGTTGCGAGAAGTCGCCGATGCTGGTTGGGAAGGCGTTGAAAGTGTTCCTTTTGAAGGAGCAGATGGACTGGTTGAGATGGCGACGCTCGCACGGAGCCTCGGACTCCATATCGTCAATGCCGGTGGTGCCGGACTCGACAGGGTTAGGTTCAACATCACCCTCGGCAATAATGCTGCCGAAGTGCCCTCATTGAGGCGTTCAGAATGGGGAGGACCCGACCCAAGCGATGAAGATTTCGAGAACGCCGCTCGAACCTTAGACGACATTCTCGCGTATTGTGATGCTCACAACATCAAAGGCTTCCACCACGCCCATCTCGGCACATTGCTTGAAACAGTTGATGACGCAGAACGCCTCTTGGCAGCAGCACCGAGTCTCTGGTTACTGTTTGATACAGGCCACATGCTCGCTGCAGGTAGCGATCCGATGCAGGTCTTCGAGAGCGAGAATTTACGGAATCGGATTGGACATGTCCATCTCAAAGACTGCCACGCAGACGATCCTGAAACATGGGATTACAGAACACAACGCTTTGGCGAGCAGGCGTGTTTCGCGGAACTCGGCGCGGGAAACTTAGGACTTGATGTCAAAGCCGCGCTTGAAGGACTCGAAGCCGTCGGTTATGACGGATGGGTCTCCGTCGAACTTGACCGTCCGTATCCGCCGCGTCCAGCAGCCGAAGCCGCAGTCGTAAATCGAGAATATCTGCGGGGTCTCGGATATTAAACGGAGGCACATTCCTATGCTGAAGCGAATCAAAATTCAAGGGTATAAATCACTCGTGGATCTTGAGGTAAACTTTGGACACCTTGCTGTACTCGTCGGTCCCAACGCTTCAGGAAAGAGCAATTTCCTTGATGCCTTACACCTCCTATCGCGCGTAGCCACCAGTCGGACCCTCAAAGAAGCGTTTGATCCGCCTTATCGAGGACACGCGCTGGAGTCGTTCACTTTTGGGGAAGAAGGCATCAAGAGCCTCTTGGAACAGGAAACAGTATCGTTTAGTATAGAGGTAGATGTTCAGCTTTCTCCCAAGATCGTTGAGAATGTCAATCAACAAATTCAGAAAATGAGACCGGTGCCGCTGGACGAAGATGAATCTGTTTCAAGGCGATCACCACCTACCGTGCGCTCGCAAAATCTTCGGTATCGCATTGAGATTGAGATGCTCCCCAAGTTCGGGACATTGCGGGTCGCGAACGAGTATCTCGCTGCCCTTAATACCACAGGTCACTTAAGTCAAAAACGCAAGCCGTTCTTAGAACGGGTTGGCAATCAGCTGCATTTGCGGATGGAGGGGCAAGCGCGTCCAGCCCACTATGAGCGAGGTCTCAATTATAGTATCCTTTCAATGGCGCATTATCCCCCTCACCATCCTCATTTGGTTGCGATGCGGCAGGAATTGGCGAGTTGGTTTACCTTCTATTTTGAACCGCGTGAACGCATGCGGCTCCCAAGTCCTGTTAAGGAAGTTCACCATATTGGGTTGATGGGAGAAGACCTCGCAGCCTTTCTTAATACTTTGCGAGGTCTCAATCCGCGACAGTTTGAAGCCATTGAGAAATCTCTCCATACTATGATTCCTTCCATAACAGGCATTGAGGTTGGTGTCAATGTGTTAGGCGAAGTGGAATTAAATCTGTGTGAAGGCGAAAAACGTGTTTCGGCACGGGGTTTATCCGAGGGGACACTTCGGATTTTAGGGTTTTTAGCACTCGTTGGTGCCGAAAAATCGCCAGCGTTGATAGGATTTGAGGAACCGGAGAATGGTGTTCATCCTCGTAGGATTCGGCGTGTTGCTCGGTTTTTGGAAACTCGCATGTTTCTTGAAGATATCCAATTCATTGTCACAACACATTCGTCGCTTTTGCCCGACCTCATTCCTCCTGAATCGTTATATGTTTGTCGTAAGGTTAACGGGAATACAGAAATTGAGCCTTTTGCAATGATGCATAGGGGTCCCTTATGGAAAAAGTCGGATATTGAGGTAGCCTTGGACGATGAAGATGCCTTATCGCCTTCCGAACGTATCTTGCGGGGGGACTTTGATGCGTAGTGTCAATCTGCTCGTTGAAGATACAGTCCATGAGGATTTTCTCGTGGCATTGGTTCAGCGGGTTGCTAATGCGTACAACATTGAGATCAAGATTAAAGTCTCCAGTGTCCGCGGTGGACATGAAACGGTTATTACGGAATTGAGGCAGTATCAACAGGATTTGCAGCACAACGCCGAGGATCTACCGGATCTCATCATCGTAGGCACGGATAGTAATGGCAGGGGATTTTTGCAGCGGGAAAAAGAAATCAATCAGTCAACCTCCGATTTGGCGGATCGCGTTATCTACATGATTCCCCAACCGCATATCGAGCGATGGCTCCTTCTCAATGCGGAGGCGTTCAAAAAGGTATTTGGCAGGGGCTGCTCGGTTCCTAAGCGGAAATACGACCGCGAGCGTTACAAGCGTCTTCTCCTACAAGCGATTCGTGACGCAGATGTGATCCCGCTTTTGGGGGGTATTGAACATATCGCAGATCTCGTCAATGCAATGGATTTCCAACATTTGGAGCAAAGCGATAGATCCTTCCGAAGGTTTTTCAGAGCGTTACAACACCAGTTTGGGGCATGGCAGCAAACAGAGAATTGAAGCGATAATTCCTGGGACGGTGTGCTTCTTATCTTACGAAAGTACCATGCTGTTTTCAACAAGCTCTGTTGGTGTTTAGCTAACAATTTCTGGTAGATTCCAATTAAAACGTGAGTTTGAGAAAAGGCAAATTTTGACAGCAGGTTTATTTTTGGGAGGTCAATTACCAGAGAAGCGTTGGGAATAGAAACTCCATCCCGCAATTGTAAACCACTGTCTTATGATTTTTTCACAGGATGTAACGTTTGGCGAAAAAATTGTGTCTTTAATGATTGTAACGTGAGCTTGATAAATATGCCTTTTAACTTCTAAAACTTTTTTCAAACTTACATAATTAAAAGAAGGAGACATTTGGTGATGAAAAAGAGGCTGTTTTCTAACGTTTTGCCGTATCTTTTTCTATCCATTGTATTTTTACCCTTAACCTTCGCTGCGGACGTGATACACTGGGATTTACCGGAAGGTGCGAAAACCCGGCTTGGCAAGGGGAGTATATCGGAGATAGCATATTCGCCGGACGGCAGGCATCTGGCGGTAGCGAGTTCTATAGGGATCTGGGTCTATGATACAGCAACGAATGAAGAGGTCGCGCTACTCACAGGACATACGGATAGCGTCTATAGCGTGTCGTTCAGTCCGGATGGCACCACAATCGTTAGTGGGAGTAAGGATAATACCCTTCGTATGTGGGATATAAACACCGGTGAACACTTGAAAACGCTCACAGGACATACGGATTGGGTCAACAGCGTGTCGTTCAGTCCAGATGGCACGACAATCGCAAGCGCAAGTGAGGACGATACCGTTCGTGTGTGGGATGCAAGCACCGGTGAACCCCTGAAAACGCTCACAGGACATATCGATGATGTCTTGAGTGTATCGTTCAGTCCAGATAGCAGAACCCTCGTTAGCGGAAGTTTGGACGGTACCGTCCGTATATGGGATACACACACAGGCGAACACTTGAAAATGCTTACAGGACATACGGCTTGGGTCTGGAGTGTGTCGTTCAGTCCGGACGGCACCACAGTCGCAAGCGCAAGTTTGGACAATACCGTCCGTGTGTGGAATGCAGCCACAGGCGAAAACTTGAAAACGCTCATGGGACATACGGGATATGTCACCGGTGTGTCGTTCAGTCCGGACGGCACGACAATCGCAAGTGGAAGTAGGGACGCTACTGTCCGGTTGTGGGATGTCGAAACAGGCGAACATCTAAAAACGCTCACAGGACATAAGGCTTGGGTCTGGAATATGGCGTTCAGTCCTGATGGTAGAACCCTCGTTAGTGGAAGTGACGATGATACCCTCCGTATATGGGATGCCGAAACAGGTAAACACTTGAAAACTCTCACTGGACATACGGGGCATGTCACCGGTGTGTCGTTCAGCCCGGATGGCACGACAATCGCAAGCGCAAGTGAGAACGCTGCTCTCCGGTTGTGGGATGCCGAGACAGGAAAACTCCTGAAGACTCTCAAAGGACATACGGAGAGTGTTAGGAGCGTGTCGTTCAGTCCAGATAGCAGAACCCTCGTTAGTGGGAGTGAGGACGCTACCGTCCGGTTGTGGGATGTAGCCACAGGCAAACGCCTGAAGACTTTCAGACACATGGGGGCTGTCTGTAGTGTATCGTTCAGTCCGGATGGCGCGATAATTGTTAGTGGGAGTGAGGACGCTACCGTCCGGTTGTGGGATGCAGCCACAGGCAAACGCCTGAAAGCTGTCATAGGACATAGGAGAGATATCTATAGCGTGTCCTTCAGTCCGGATGGCACGACAATCGTAATCGGAAGTGAGAACGCTGCTCTCCGGTTGTGGGATGTAGCCACAGGCAAACGCCTGAAGACTCTCAAAGGACATATGAAGAGTGTCAGGAGCGTGTCCTTCAGCCCGGATGGCACCATAATCGCAAGTGGAAGTGAGGACGCTACTGTCCGGTTGTGGAACGCAAACACAGGCAAACTCCTAAAGACTCTCATGGAGCATAGAGGGAGTGTTAGGAGTGTGTCATTCAGTCCGGACAGCATGACAATCGTTAGTGGAAGTGAGGACGATACCCTCCAGGTATGGGATGTCGAAACAGGAAAAGTCCTGAAAACCCTCATAGGACATACGGGGCATGTCACCGGTGTGTCGTTCAGTCCGAATGGCTCCACAATCGCAAGCGGAAGTGAGGATGGCACGGTGCTGCTATGGGATGTCCACACTCGTTAACACCGGAGATAATCCAACTCGACACTTATCCCAATCCCGCCGCATGCCTCCCCGCAGCTGGATCACCAGCAGCATAGAACGTTCCATTCTCTTTGTCGATATGGAGCATGGAAGGCGCGGCAATAGCACCGCCATGCGCCCTGAGTTGATGCCCACGATTACCAAGTTCCTCCCTGACGTTTTCGCTCACACTGTCGTTGATAGTCAACGAACCCGCTTGTCCGAATGTCTCTATACGGTTCGGATTCGGATCGAACGAATCTTCGTGATGCGCGGTAGCAAAACGTGGGGCTGTAACAGCATTTTCTGGTAGCATGCCAAACTCAACGAAATTGAGCAGCAAATTCATCGTCGCTTGATCTTGCAGATCACCACCCGCAACGCTGATGGCTAAAATCGGAGCACAGTCCTTAAGCACCAGTGTGGGTGTAAGCGTGATTCTCGGACGTTTTCCAGGCTGGATACAGTTCGGGTGTCCGGGAGTTGTGTTAAGGCTCCGTAGACGGTTGCCATAACTGACACCTGTAGGACCGACCATACCACCTGCGTGATAGACGTTAGCACTCGGTGTCGCAGCGACGACATTTCCCCAACGGTCAGCAACTGCACAGGTCGTCGTCCCACCTACGCCAGGCCGAAAGACACCGCCCGGTTTTAATGGTGCCATGTTATCCACATCGCCGGGTCTCACTTCGTGTGATGCTTTTTGCATATCAATAAGCGGTCGGCGGATCTCAGTGTAGGCATCGGAAAGCAGCTCAGTTAACGGAACATCTACAAACTCCGGATCGCCGTAGTAGGCATCGCGGTCAGCCATCGCCAGTTTGAGGGCTTCCGTAACCACATGCACATAGTCTGCCGAGGGGTTACCCATCGCTTTGAGATCGAAACCTTCCAGTAAACGCAATGCTTGGCAGAGATAAGGACCTTGCGTCCAGGTACCGCACTTGTGTACCGTATATCCTCGGTAGTCCACCGTTACCGGGTCTTCAACAAGCGTAACATGAGCAGCGAGGTCTGCCTTACGGAGAAATCCACCCTTGTCAATGTAGAAACCTTCCAAGGCATCGGCAATATCGGTATCAGCACCGTTTCGTCCATAGAAACGATCACTTGCTGCTTGGATTTTTTCCTCGCGGCTACCAGATGTTTTCTGTTCCGACGCAACCATCCGACGTAGCGTGACCGCCAAGTCAGAATGCCAGTCCGTCTCACCAGCATCAAGCAGAGCCAGCGTGGGGGCAACGATGTCTTCAAACGTCTTAGTGCCATACAACTTGAGTGTGGTCGTGCAGAGATCCACAACCGACGGCACCGGTGCCATTTTAATATCACCATTAGGGATACCATTCTCCATATACCAATCAATCGCGGTTTGCGAGAGTGGGGCACGTCCCTGTCCAGAGAGTGATTTCACTTCCTGCTTTTCCGCGTCAAAGATGAGAAGCGGCACCTCACCCCCGATAGAACAGGCACCGTGATCTGTAACGTTGAGCGCAAGGATCGTCCCCGCCGCTGCGTCTGCCGCATTTCCGCCCGCTTCCAGAATTTCAATTCCCGCCGCAACGGCTTTTGCCCCACCGGCAGCAACGGCTCCAGTCTTACTAACAGCATTCCATCCAATTTCTTGCGTGTTTGACATCAGTTTCTCCTCTCCTTTATCACCAGAAGTTGTGCTGATTTTCCAATCCCCAGTTTTGCTTTAAAGCATAGCATAAAATCGTATATGTGTAAATATTTTATCGCTTGAATAATGAACGGAACTCGGTTAAAATATTACTCAAACAGTGAATCAAGTACGTAAATAGTGCTCACACAGTTAGCCCGTAAATATGCGCAATAAGCCTAAAAGGAATTTGAATGCCTGAGATTTGTCGGTTTTTCGGTATCATAATACGAATGTATGTAGAGCCTCGAGCACCTCATCATCGGCCTCATTTCCACGCTTATTATCAAGAGGACGTTGGTGTCTATGCCATTGACAAGATTGAATTGATCGCTGGTCAACTTCCCAGACGACAGCACCGGCTGGTTAAAGCTTGGGCAGAGCTGCATCAGAGAGAATTGTTGGCAGATTGGGAACGATTACAATCGGGTCGAATTCCATTAAGAATTGATCCGCTTCAATAAAGGAGGTAGACATGCTTCATCCAATATATCGTGTGGTTTCTTTTGAAATACAAGCACCTTACACACTTCGCGTCTGTTTTGATGATGATACAGAACAAGTTATAGACTTTCAACCTACATTAAAAGGCGAATTGTTCGGTCCGCTCCGCGATCGGACTTTATTCAACCAAGTTCGGATTGATCCAGAAGTCCATACATTAGTATGGCCGAATGGAGCTGATTTTGATCCGGCGACCTTACATGATTGGCCTGATCATTTACCTGCACTGAAAAGAATGGCAAAGTGTTGGTCTCTTGAAAAGACAAAAGATATCGAAACATCGCCAGAACTTATGCAAAAAACCACGGCGCAGGCATAATTTAAGCACTAACAAAGGAAAATATGGCTGAATACAAAATTGCGGTAATTCGAGGAGACGGAATCGGGATTGAAGTGATAGAAGAGGGCATCAAGGTCCTCAACGCTATCGCCGATAGGTATAACATCAAATGGGACTTTGTAGAGCTCCCTTGGGGTTCAGACTACTATTTCGAGCATGGGCACATGATGCCAGCAGATGCCCTTGATACCCTTG
>JAPPBX010000054.1 GCA_026702755.1 Candidatus Poribacteria bacterium
CTGCGTATTGGGATGGCAGGAATGCTGTAGGAGAGCGCGTAGCGAGTGGTATCTATTTCTACACGCTGCAGACGGCAGACTTTACTGCAACCCGACGGATGGTTATCCTCAAATAGAGGAGACAATAAACACGATTCACATAAACGCCTTGGTGTCACCATCAGGGCGTTTTTTCGGCACGTTTTGTTGTTTTGAAGGGGAATAAAATGATTCGGAATACTATATTGCTCATCATACTGCTTTGTGCTTTTGTCAGCGTAACCGATGCACAGAACTATTATCCCGCGGATGTCGGGAATACTTGGGTGTTGGAGAGTGAGGACGGTGCCGAACGTGTCACTTACGCAATTGAGGCCGCCGACGAATCCATTGACGGCGAAGAGGTCCGTATCCTTAAGCTTACAACAGAAGTCCTTGGTACAAGCACGATCAATACAAACACTTTCCTTGTGCAGGTGACAGAGAACGGAATGAAACTCCATAGAATTGTTGCAGAACTGGGTGATATTTTTGGTGTGGCGCGTGTGGATTTTTCACCGCCTGTCATCTTTTTCCCCGAAACGCTTCAACTTGGAGAGGTTTGGGAGACTCGTGGAGAAACAGAGGTAGATCTAATAGGTGCCGTTACGATTTCCAGTGTGAATGAAGTGGTCGCCGTTGAGAGCGTTATCACATCGGCAGGAACATTCAAGAACTGCTTAAAAATTCGGATGCGCACGAGAACGACTGCTGCGATAGGGACAAGTCGCTCCACAACCTACCAGTGGCTCGCACCAGACCTTGGACCCGTCAAGTTTGAAACAGATCAGGATATCGTCTTTAGATTGGTAAGTTCAAATCTGCTCGCGACCGAGGTGCCTTATGACGTGAATACTGATGGTGTTGTGAATGTCTTGGACCTCGTCTTTGTGGCTTCTCGCTTTGGAGAGGCAGATCCGAAGGCTGATGTAAATGGCGATGGCACCGTTAATATTCTTGATTTAACGCTTGTCGCACAGAATTTTGGAAATTAAGTCAGTAGTAAACAATCTCTAACGCAACGACTTTATCTGTCCCCAAGTGATTGTCAGTTTATCTTGTGGTTCGACAGGACTCGCGTTTAAGTCTGGAATACCGGGACCGGTGATGCGGACGTTATCGTAATGCACAACTTTGTCCTGATTACCCAATGCCACTGTTCCACTTTTGTACAGATTATTCTTTACGTTAATCATTTCTTTACCGTCATAGAAAACCTTGATGGTGGTCCCCTGAAAACTCAATTTGACTTTGTGCCACTTATCCACTTCTGGTTTATAAGCGGCTTCACCGTGGTTTACGAGTCCGGTATTAATGTCCCAGCCTGGATTGCTAAACAGATTCATCTTTGCCGATCCTGGGTATAGCCAGACAACGTAATGTGAACCTGTCTCAAGGTCAACGCGCCCGCGGATGCCACCTGGAAAGTTGGCGACCGCTGTGTGCCGTAAATCAACCTCTACGTCATAGTCTGTCCATTTGCTTGGATCACCGGCGTTTAGTCCTTCGCCGGTAAAATTAAACTGAGAGATTGCCTCGCTCCACACAAGCCCTTGTGGGTCAAAAGTGACAAAAGTTTCCCCTTTCTTTATACCCCAGAAAACCTTGCTATCTGGATTCTGAGGGGAGCGTTCCCATCCTACTGTATCGCCATCTTCAAAGTCATCAAGGATTTCTCCACTAAAGCTAACGGGAACCGATACAAAAATCAAGATTGAAATAGAAATAACAAGTTGAGTGAGCGAAAAATTTTTTGCACGTAACATCTCTATCTCCTTTAATGCTTTCATTATGTCAGGTTGGATTTTGTTGCATTTCGCCTGCGTCGAGTGTTATTGTATCCCATACATCCGCTTTGCCGGTCTGCAATCGCCATGAAAACGTGAGGGGTGAATCACCCCCGTTGTAGAAGACGACCTCTGCCTTCTTTTCTGTTCCGAGAATAGGTCGTACCAGAGAGAGAAGCGTCTGTGGATGGCTTTGCTGATCGCCGTGTCGAACTTCCAGAAGCGGTGTAACTTCACTCTGAACCTCACGCGTGCCGAGAAGCAGAGGACCATAACACGCTGTGACCGCGCCTTGCCCCCAATTCCGTCCGTGTCCCGCTGCAATTGAGCAGACTGCGCCGCCCATATCGGCGTGTTCCCGTCCACCTCGTAACACACGTCTTGCGATACGGAGGCGCGTCGCAGCACTTTGCAATGCTCGCATCGCATAAGCAATCTGTCCCGTAACTTGATAGGCGAGTGTTAAGGTCGCCGTTGAGGGTTCCTGAATCGGTTTCACAGATCCGTCATCTGACCATTCTCCCCAATATGCCATATCCGATCGCTTGCCGACACCGGGTTCCCGACGGCGTGTTTCTTGCGGGAAAATCAACGCCAGCAGCTCGGGCGGTTCATCAGGAAGTTCTACCAATCCTGCACGGATGTCCTCATCAAATTGGGTATCCTCGAATGTCCAACGGTAGTAACTCAGTGCTGCCGCTGCCGGATCGTTATATGGATCGCTCAACGAAGACACTAACGGTTCTACAATCCGTTTCGCCGCCGTTTTGAAAATCTCTTCTCCAGATAGCAGATAGAGATCGCCGAGTGCATAAATAGCACCAGAAGCCAGTAAGACTTCAATGCCAACGAGCGGGTCACCAGGGATGTGGTGCGTACTTGCGGTGAGTCGATTTAAATTCTTCTCATTGACGGCTGCTTCGTCGAGTCCCTCTCCGTCGTGCGTCCAGAGCAGTGGCATCGGGTCCGGTGCCGCAATAAGCTGCTCAGCGCGTTTGCTTCCATACCGTAACGCCCACGTCAGGTAACGTTCTTCACCCGTCACACGATATGCCGCGATTGCAATATGGATAAATCGGAAATGTTCCGCCATTTCATACGCGTTCTTTTCATCGTTCGCTACATCTCGACTACCAATGTTATAGCCGATGAACGTATCTCGGTCGTAATCATACCACGGCGGAATCTCTGGCACCCAATTCCCGATGTGTTCCGCCGCATCCGTCAAAAGCATGATCGCTTCTGTATCTTTCGGCATCAGACCGATGTAACGAGGCAAGAAAAGGAGAAATGGTTCCGGTCCGTGATGTGCTTCCGCCTTCGGTTCGTAGCCGTGAAGGCAATCGCGTTTCACCCAACCGAGCAGTGCTGCCTTCAGTGTATCAAAGTGCTGTAGCACGGTCGCATCACCCGTGATTAAATAGTGTGGAAACCACGCGAGCGCGTAGTTCGCTTCATCTTCGCCACCGTCGTTTGGACCGGGTGGATCGAGCAGCATGCTCTGTTTCAACCACCGTCCCATTTCGTTTCTAAGTGTACTGTATGCCTCGTAGCATTCGTGGATAATGCCGTTCATTGCTCTCTCCTACAGCAGTGATTTCACAAATTCGATGCTTCGTTTCGCTATCGTCTGTGGATCTGGATTGAAGTCGAAAACCTCTGTGGAGACATAGCCACTATAGTCAATCTCTTTCAGTGCCTCGATGATGGGTGGATAGTCTACGTTTCCAGAACCGGGCAGATAGCCGTTATCGTCGTTGGAGTGGAAATGCGCAACGTGCTTCGCGTGGTTACGGATCTGCGTCGGCATATCCAAACCCTCTTTTGCTGTGCTGCAGACATCCAGAATCATCTGGAAATTCGGGTGATTGACAGCGTTCACCATCTCAGCTGCTTTGTCGGGGTTCGTAATGAAGTTCGTCTGGTCGCTTGACAAGGGTTCCATGCACAACATCACGTCTCTTTCGCCTGCGAGTGCCGCGCTTTCTGAGAAAGTCGCACGCGCATATTCCCACGCCTCTTCAAATGAGAGCGGCTCCATCACGTTCCGTTGTTGTGGCGAACCGATCACCATCACTTTACCGCCTAAATCCGCACATAAGTTAATCAGTGCGAGGAAATAGTCCCGCGTTTCCTCACGAATCTCCGCCTCTGGGTGGTTAACATACAGTCCCGGTGGTGAGACAAGCAGCCAGTGGAGTCCGGCAATCTCTATCTTCGCACTTTCTGCTGCTTTGCGGATGCGTGTACGTTCGGCATCACTGATGTCTAAGACCGAGTCTGCTAAGGTGAACGGCGCGATCTCGACCGCCTCGTAACCGAGTTCAGCAGCATAAGTGAAAACATCTTCGATTTTCCAATTTTCAAACATTTCGTTGCATATTGCAATTTTCATTCTGTGTCCTACTTTCATTTTTCTTCTATTCTAAAGGGACGGTGCTTTTTTGTCAAATTTCGCTTCAGGTAGGAGGGAATTCCGATTCCCGACTCTCCTTCTAAAACGTGAGTGCAACCTACAAATGGATCTTTGGTATTGTTCAGAAACGTCGCACCGCCTCAAGGCTCCAGAACCGCGGTTCATTGACATAGCCAGTCAGATTGTTGAAGTCGATACCGCCAGTCGGAGATGTATCGTTGAGGATGTTGCGCCCGATAATTGCCACCTCTACGTCGGCGTGTGGGAGTAGACAGGCGAGCCGGACCCCGCCTTCCAAGAGCCAATCATCGGCATATTCCACAGAATCGTAGAGAAAGAACCGCACGCGGCTGCGATACGCCCAGTCCGTCGATGCGATGAGACGAACACCTGCCGGAAGTTCGAGCATATAGCGCAGCGTCACATCTGCGATCCAACCCGGTGCTTGTGGCAGACCGTTACCGTCGATGGAAAAAGTTCCCTCGGCAGTGCCGCGCGGATCCAATACCGTACACGGTGCTCCACAGCCTTGTATCGCCAAATTCGGATCGTCAATGCGTGTTTGATTGTAACTGAGTCCCGCTGAAACCTCCAGTGCCGTGATGGGTAAGAAAGCTAATTCCACCTCAACACCGCGCCCAATCGTACGCTCAGCGTTCACCAACCGATTGAAGTTTGTCTCTCCACCCACCGCAGTGAGCTGCTGGTCTTGCATGAAGTAGTGGAACGCTGCCATATTCAGGTGCAGCCGCTGCTCCCACAAACGTAACTTTGTGCCACCTTCAAACGAGAGAATGGTCTCTGTGTCCGCCACCGTAACGGTGTCCCCAAACAGTAAGCGTCCCTGAATGCTCGGTGCGCGGAATCCTCTCGCCGCACGTAGATATGTCTGCACGTTAGGAGACACGCTATAACGCAGACTCAGATCACCACTCCACACCGTATCCTCAGGATTCCGGTGGATAGGCGCGAGTGGACCTGCCCCCGTAACCGCAGGTGCTGCTTCTCGCCACGCTGTATAGTCCTTTACATCATGAGACAATCTCAGTCCGGCTCCCAACTCCAAATCCTCAAGCATTTGGAAGGTCAACGCCGCGAATGCCGCTTGTGCTGTGGCTTCCTGCTCTTGACGTGCTACGCCGTCCAATGCACCGCCAGCCAGCGTATTGTAGTTCAAATCTTCCATCTCTACGAACTCACGGAAATAGTACAATCCGAACTGATAGGTGAGACGACGCGCTGCCGGACTCATCAGGCGGACTTCTTGACTCAATTGGCTGAGTGAGGGAATACCGGACGCGGTTTCAGAAGGAAAGGGTATCTCGCCGGGACCACTCGGTGGACTGAACACTGCACCGTAACCGCCATCGATGTCGCCGCGCGAAAAATTAGTAAGGCGTTCCAATCCTGTCAGCGAAATTAGTTGGAAGTCTCCAATGTCGTAGCGCACTTCAGCAGCGAAGCCTTGTGTGCGCAGCGTTTGCTCGTTGCGTCCGTCGTGCGCGATTCGGTCACGGGCAAAATCTTTTACCAAACCGCCTTCACCCGGCGACAAGATATTCGCTCGAAACAGACGTGCAGTCCCGTCGAGATCGCGAGCGTGGAACTTGAGGCGTGCTTCCAATTCCGGCATAGGGGTCCACAACAACTGGATACGACCCGCCAGGTCGCGATGTCCGCCTAAAGCACTTTCCGCGCCTGCGTGTCCGTTGTTTACCCAGTCGTCCCGCCACTGCGCAAGTAGTGAGAGTCGAGCGGAGAGCACAGACGGAACGAGCGGACCTGAAATCGCCCCTTCAAAATTACTCGTGTTAAATCGTCCGTAACCCAACCTGCCGTATCCTTCCAGTGTCTGTGTAGGACGCGCCGATTCAAATTTCACAGTGCCAGCGGGTGTATTGCGTCCGAACAGGGTGCCTTGTGGTCCCCGTAGCACCTCAATCCGATCCAAGTCAAAGGCAGGGAATCCTTTCAACAAAGCATTTTCAAGCACAACGCCATCGTAGAGCACCGAGACTGGCTGCGAAGCGTTGAGGTCGAAGTCCGTATTGCCGAGACCGCGGATATAGAAGCGTGGAAAGATCCGTCCAAACGACGACTCCATCTGAAAACTGGGGGTGCGGTTTGACAAGAAACGCACGTCCATACCCGATGAACGCAAGGTATCGAATCTCTCACCTTGGAGCGTCGAAACGGAGAGCGGGACTTCAAAAGACCGCTGCTCCCGCTTGCGGGCGGTAACCACGACCTCTTCCATTCTAA
This sequence comes from Candidatus Poribacteria bacterium, assembly GCA_026702755.1. Classification (NCBI taxonomy): domain Bacteria; phylum Candidatus Poribacteria; species Candidatus Poribacteria bacterium. The sequence continues at coordinate 6,484 of JAPPBX010000054.1, forward strand.
TAACTTCGCCGGTTTCCTCCTCAGCAACAGTTGGTAAAGGTATAGATAGTATCATCAAGAAAGCCAAAGCATAAAAGTGTTTATTAAAGTTCATATTTTCCTCTAAACAGGGTGTGGAGGGTTTTTTGTAGAATAATGATATAGTGGCAGAAAATGCCGTATCTAACATTTGGTTGCGAACAATATTGAAGCATACTGACAAAAAAAAGTCAATCAACGTCTGATACGGGGGTGTGTAAATATTTTGGCAGCGATTCGTCCGTTGATGCGGCTTATGAAATATATCAAAGCCTCTCGGAGCAGGAGAAGAATTTTCTGCTCTTACGAAAACCTTTACGATCGCGTCCCAGACCGCATGGCGACTGATTTGTCTGTCAATTTCGAGATAATCGAGAATTCTTCTCCTTTCTTCTCCTGAATCGTTGTTTCTGTGCCGAGTTGATTGATGAAAAGCATCGTCAAGACAGATAGAGATATTGGCTGTGAAGCCTTTTCTGGGTGTCTCGCCGCGGGGTTGTGCGAACCCTTCTTTGTCCTTTTTTGAAGTTTTCAGCGTTTTCATTTTTTATCCCTTTAGATGTAAAAGGGCGAGGTTACATGAAGATTAAGAATTTAATCGGGTAATTTTTTCCGATGCCCGGTGCGGTTACAAACCGCACCTACCGGGTCTGAGGGAACATAGAATTACCCAAATATTTTATTAAACTTCATCAAACCTCGCCAGCCGTGGTGAGGTGTTTTGTGTTTTCCAAAGTGCCCTCTTATTTTCGGGTTTTACTATAGTTTCAATGAGGCGTGTTTGAAGAATCGTATTGGGTTCTGCAGAGATGGTCTGCTGTGTGCTAACGATTCAAATACGTTATGGGTATATTATAGCATATATATTAACATTTGTAAAGTTAAAACAAATTTAGTTATTAAGTTGGGTTTTAGTAGAACTTGTAATTGCTTATACACCAACGCAAGGGTGCCCCTTCCCGTAAAACACAAATTATGCATTTTTTTTCCCGGCTTTGCCCGCGAACGCCCTAAAAAAAGTCTTTTATATAACGTGAACTTGATAATAAAAATTGGGATATGACCGTAGGTTGGGTTGAGCGGTAAAAGACTAAAAAGTCCCCAGTTATACCGAGAACCCCCATGTGCCATAAACCCTTCCTGGAGATAAATATAGCGAAACCCAACAATCCACTCAAGTGTCGATAATGCGTTGGGTTTCACTGGGTTCTTGGCTGTATGTGCGGATATATGAGGTCTGATGTTCTTTGGGAGACCGGCATCTGATTTTCAACACCGTTCAACCCAACCTACAAGAACCCATCTCTTTTATCAAACTCACGTTTTTATATAGTATGGGATTGTGATTTATGACATTTTTTGCATTTTATGCACGAAAAGGGCTTAAAAAAGGAGTCTATATAAGTATAAAGATGTTCATGTCCAGCAGATGAAAGGGAGATTATGGCGTTACAGACCGAATTTGAGACGAACCATTCCTTTGGTGAAATCATCGGCAAAAGCGAAAAGATGCAGCAGGTGTTCGCCGAGATTCGAGTGGCGGCAACAGGCGATATTAGCGTCCTGATTCAAGGCGAAACCGGGACCGGTAAAGAACTGGTCGCAAAATCAATACACGATAACAGCCCGCGAAAAGCACGCCCTTTCGTTGGGATTAATTGTGCTGCGATACCAGCCGACTTGATTGAAAGTGAGTTATTTGGCCATGAGCACGGAGCTTTCACCGGGACAATTGAGCAGCGGATCGGATATTTTGAACAAGCGAACCCCGGAACGCTTTTTCTTGATGAAATTGGGGATATGCCACACACTTTGCAAAAGAAGTTGCTGCGTGTATTAGAAGAACGCGAATTTCAGAGGCTTGGTTACTGGCTGCTACGAATCAGGATTTAGATAATGCTATGAGAGAGGGACGTTTCCGTCCGGACTTGTACTATCGACTTGCGGCGTTTCGCATCATGGTTCCGCCGCTGAGAGAACGGCGCGAAGATATTCCTATCTTGGCACATCATTTCTTGGAAAAATTTGCCGCAGATGCCAAAAAACCCATGCGCACCATTTCTGATGATGCCTTACACGTGTTGATGCAGCATGACTTCCCCGGCAACGTGCGCGAACTGAAACACGCCATTGAAAGTGCTGTTTTGCGTGAGACGACAGACCAGCTGCAACGAAAGAGTCTCCCACCGCATCTGACACAAGAGGGTTCACAAGCCGCTACAAGCGACCCGACGGATACCACCGATATTCTTACGCTTAAGGAAGCTGAACGGAGAGCCATTATCCAAGCACTCGAAGCGACGGACGGTAATATCCCCGATGCAGCGCGGGCGTTGCGCATCGGTAGATCCACACTTTATCGGAAATTGGAGAAATATAACCTGCGACCGTAAAAATGTTGTCTCAATATGGGATACTGTTTCATATTGAGACAACACGCCGGAACCTGCTTTATCACAGGCTTTGAAACCTACACTGCTTCCAAATGTGTTCCATTTTGGGACACTCGACAAAAAACAACTTTAAGCGATCGCATCACACGGTGTACAGCCCGTATCCCGCGTGCCGCCTTGACGGATAAAGTTATAACAGGGCAATGATAAGAATGGTTTCACCTATTGGCACGATTTTTGCTTACTTAAATAACTTTGTTAAGCCAAACTCTTGAATAGGCGCGTTGCGCGTCTGTCCTGTTAATTGTTTGGATATAATTCGTGGAGACGTGCTATATTGATTCACGTCTCTTTTACATAAAGGAGAATTTTAGGATGATTAGAAATTTTTTCTCAATCCCGAATGTCATCGGTAAACTGATGATTGTCATGTTTTTCGCCGGCGGAGTTGTATTCGCTGGGGCATTTGATGGGTTTGTTGTAGAAACCAAAGCTTCCTGTTGCTGTGGCGGCGAAATGGATACTGCTCTCTTCTCAAGCAGTGAATGCTGCGACACGCGCACAAAAAGTTGTAAGAGCGGTTGTAATGAAGGCGAGGCAGGCAAATGTGGGCCAGACGCTGGTAACTCTCTTTGTGAGACTAAGGGTGATGAATATGAATATACAGGGACAGAAGAGTATTGTTGCGAGCCCGACTATAATGGCACCTGCGATACGTAACTCGAAATATGCGAGGAAACTGTTGTGTATAGAAAACCAGCTGATGGTGCTGATATAACGACCTGGGTGCCCCCTAACGGGGCAACTGCCCGATTAGGTCGCGGCGGAGTAAGTGGTAAAATGGCGTTTTCGCCCGATCGAACTTCTCTTGTCGTTGCAACCACAATCGGGTGCTGGTGGTATGACATCGCTGCAAGGCAACCGGTTGCCTTGTGGGCAACCGAAAGGGGGATGGTCTCTGCCATCTCCTTTTCCCGCGATGGGCGATGGATTGCCACAGGCAACTGGGATGGTATCGTTAAGGTGTGGGATTCACAAACCCTACAGTGCGTCGCTGAAATAGATGTCCCCGAACATCCGGTGGGCAAAGGAAAGGAGATTTCCCGTCTTATCTTTTCGCCGGATGGACAGTATTTTGCCGTATCCGGTCGTCACCGGTGTGCTGTTTATGCCTGGCGAAGGAACCTCAGCATGCCTATCGTATGGTTCACTCTTAGTGAAACCCCCGAGACAGCGTCAGTGGCGGGGTTGCCAATATCGTTTTCTCCTAACAGCAGCCTACTCGCATACAAGTCTGACTATCAAGTGACATCCGTGATGCATGTAGAAACCGGTGAAAACATCGCGGAATTTCCCAATGCATATACTGAACGCTTGGGCTACTACCAACTCGCCTTTTCGCCTTGTGGACAGTATCTTGCCGCCTGCAATAGAAAAGGTACTGTCCATGTCTGGAATGTTCACACTGGCACCCTGGAAATGGAACCAACGGTGTGTGGTAGCATCCAGGTGCTACCTAGCTATACATCGGATGGTACCTTACGGGTTGCTGGTCTCTATGAGAACGAAGTTGTGATCTGGGATGCAGCGCAGGAAAAAAAAGTGGACACCTTTGAATATCGGGCACGGTTCAGAAACCCAGCCTGTTTTTCAGCCGATGGCACGCAATTCGCGATCGCCAGCGAACGCGGTGAAGTTCATGTGTGGACGGAGGGATCCCCATCAACGGTAGTGTCTCTCCCGGGACATATACTCAATACTCATTCGTTGGTTTTTTCTAAGGATGGTAGCACGCTTGTCAGTGGAACTCGTGGACACAGCGGAATCCTATTTTGGAATGTCGCACAGCGGCAGGTAGAACGAATATTTCCAGCCCTACCGTACCACGATCGTCCCAGTTCAAGTCATTTTGCTTTTTCCCCCAGTCAGGAGCTATTAGCCACCAGTGGCCGGAGAAACACTAATGAAGTAGGTGTCATCAAAATCTGGAATCTTGTATCTGGTACCCAGGTTGCAGAACTCGTTGGACATCAAAAGTATGTGTATGTTCTTGCGTTCTCGCCAACAGTTGAATACCTCATCAGCGTCTGCCCAGAAAGTATTATTATATGGGATGCCCTGAGGTGGAAGAAACGACACGTATTCAGCGGGAATATTGATGCAATTAGAGCGACGGCGGTATTCCATCCGAATGGCAAAAACTTTGTCACTGCCTCGTCCGATGGACGTGTTCTCCTTTGGGATGTCGAGCGTGGTGAGCAGCTTTTCTCGTTCTGCACAACAAAACTCTTGGACACGACCTTATATAAAGGGAGGTCGGAGGATATCCAGCGCGTCATTAAACAGCAGGAATCAGATTCTCGGAGTACCAGCGGTTTAACCTTTTCTCCATGTGGTACTCTCCTCGTCGGTGCGATACGAGACGAAGGCGAAATTAGAGTTTGGGATGCAAGGACTTCGGAAACACGTATGGCAATATTGCTACCACAGAGCTGCCAGCGGCAGCACCCGCTTACCTTTTCGCCTTGCGGTGACTATCTCGCCTCCGGGGCATGGTGGCAAGAAGGGCAGGAAAAAGTCTCCATCCGGTTGTGGGAGGTTGCCACGGGTGAAAATATCGCCACTTTCTGCGGACACACTACCGATGTCCATGATCTCGCGTTTTCACCAGATGGCACACTTTTGGCGAGCGCGAGTTTCGACGGCACTATCCTCTTATGGGATATGACTCCTTATCTACAAAATGAAACCCCGTGATGCAACTGTCTCAGGGATAGTGCACCTCACGGAAAATAAACTCCGTGCTGGGTTATCCATCCTCGGTATTCTTATCGGTGTTACCAGTGTGCTGTGCATGATGGCTATCGGTGATGGGGCGAAACTTCTCGTCGCGGATCAAGTTGACAAACTCGGCGGTGCAAATCAATTTCAATTCACTACCCGTTACTCAATCATTCGCGGAGGCCGGCGGGTACGGACAAAAGAACGGTTCAATCTCGGTGATGCCCATGCCATTGAAGCGGTGTGTCCCGGGGTGCTCTATGTGCTGCCGAAAAATGAAAGGTATCGGATGCTCGTCACAAGCCGCCAGGGGAGAGAGACTCGCGCCTTTCTGGAAGGTGTCACAGCCAACTATGCAACCGGCATGCGGTGGCACATCCAAGCAGGCAGATTTCTCACTGAGAACGATATTAACCACGCGCTGCAAGTCTGTGTGTTGGGGAGTGAAGCGGCGACAGATCTGTTTGGTGCAGATTCACCACTCGGGCAAGAGGTAAAGGTGCGGTATTATTGGAGGCAAGTGCCGGTCCGGTTTCGTGTCGTTGGTGTCATGATGCCGCGCGGGCTGAATCTTCGATGGGGCTGGTCTTTGGATAATGCGATGGCAATCCCGTTGACGACCTATCAGGAACGGCTGACGGGGAACGACTACATTGAACGTCTGACAGTTTTTACTGAACCGGGGGCGGATATGACACCGATTATCGCCTCGGCACGCGGAGTGCTTCTTAAGCGGCACCGTAACCAAGATAATTTTTTCCGATATTGGATTCCAACAGGTGTGCACAGTCGGGTTGCCCGTATTGAAAAGGTCATAAAAATCGCGCTGGGCAGCATTGCCGGTTTCTCTCTATTTGTTAGTGGTATCGGTATTATGAATATGTGCCTTGTCTCCGTCGGCGAGAAAACGCGGGAGATAGGACTGCGGAAATCGATTGGTGCGAGACAGATTCACATTTTCTGGCAATTTTTGACGGAATCGATATGTCTCTGTTTCTGTGGCGGAGTTTTTGGCATTGTGGGGGGCTGGTTAGCAGCGCATGGAATGGCACGCCTCGCTGTCCGCATCGTCCCAGTTGTGCCAGAGTGGCCCGTCGTCCTTTCTTTACATTGGATACTCATCTCCGTCATCTTTTCGATTTTTATGGGCGTTGGCTTCGGGGTCTATCCTGCAATGCGGGCGGCGCGACTTTCACCTATTGATGCACTTCGTGCCGAGAACTAAAAAGAAATGAAACTTCTACAAAAACTGATACCGTGGGCACTCTTGGGTGCTATTTTCCTTATCGCCTTCTATATTCGGATTCAAGGCGTTCCGAACATTCCGGAAGGACAATTTACTGGAAACGATCCGTATCTCCACTATTGGCAAGCACAAATTGTGTCTGAACAGGGCAGGCTGCCGGCACGCGATATGCACCGCTGGCTCCCCGTCGGTAGAGACCATGGACAAAGCATGACTGCGTATGCTTACGGTGTCGCTTACACGCACAGAGCAATAACGGTTCTCTTTCCGAATGTCTCACTCTATCAGGTCTCACTGTTTTCGCCTGCTGTCTGTTTTGTGTTCGGGTTGGGGGTGCTTTGCTTCTTCCTTTATCGGACCTTTGGATTGCTTTTTTCAAGCGTCGTTGGTATATTTTTAGCAACGCTCCCGGGTGTCATTGAGCGCAGTGCCGCTGGGTTCAGCGATAGGGACAGTTGGTGTCTGATGTTAGGCATTTTCGCAGTTACAACCTATCTTGCGTCCTTACAAACCCAATCCTCCCGCCGCCGACTACTCTTAGTGCTTACTTCAGGTCTCTCTGTGTTTCTCGGCGGTATGAGTTGGGAAGGCTTCGGCGTGTTTGTTAGTGTCATCCTTGTTGTGGAGCTTTGGAGATTCCTCACATCTGAAAAGGAGGAAGGTTTATGGTTATATGCTCTCTGGGTGTGTACCTTTGTGCCGACGCTTTACCTTGCATTGCCTGCCTATCGGAGTGGAGAGGGTTTCACAACGCACCTCTTTGCCTTTGTGCTGATGCCTCCACTTATCTTATTAGGGATTCGTGCGCTCCGACACGTTTTAATCACAACATCATCGCTTGCAAACAAATTCCGTCCACACGTCAGAAATCTGTCTCTTGGGTTAGTGCTTGCGAGTTTTGTGCTTGCCCTCGGGTACGTTTGGATACAATTGGACACTTTTGCCAGCACCACCGTCCCCCTAAGCCAAAACCAGCTGATGCAGACCGTGGGAGAACTTGAAACGCCAGATTATAGGTATTGGGTGTTCCGATACGGCAGCCTCTTTTTCTTGGGCAGTCTGGGATTCATGAGTGTCGGCATCCATTTCTGGAAGAATAGCGGGACGGTGTTAGCCGTGTTTATATTCTTGTTTATGCTCAGCACCTTTTTTCAAGCGCGACTTGAGACACTTTTAGGCACAATGGGGTGTAGCATCCTCTTTTTCACATCGCTTGCAGGCATTTCTCTTGTGCTCCTCTTCATCGCATGGCGACAGCGAGAATCACCGACATACGAACTCGTTTATGTTGCGATGGCTATCTGGTTTCTGTTGTGGGTGGCACTTTCGCGTGATGCGAAACGGTATGATTTCTTTATTGGACTTCCGATTGCCTTCTTTACCACTGACTTGATACGCCGCGTCGGCACCTACATAACTGAAAACCTCAAAAACGCCCGATTCCTCAGTGCAGATGTCAGAGAACAGTTGCCGTTGCGTGTCATAAAAATCGGCATTGCTGTCGTTATCGTCACCGCTCTCATGTACTGGACACCCGCAGGAGAACACGCAAAACGCTCAGTTGCAGCTGCAACACGGATGCGCGAAGCCGCCCCGGGGGACACACCGGCTGCAAAGGCTTTTGAATGGATGAAAGCGGAACTTCCTCCTACGGCTGTTGTCGCGGCGAGATGGGGGTTCGGCAGTATGCTCAACGTCCTCGGTGGTGTCAAGACCGTTATTGATCAGGATCATTACATCCAGCACTGGATCCACCTCTACAAAGAAAATGTCCGCGATGCGACTGATGCACGAGCGGCGTTGGAATTTCTAAAAACCCACGGTGCGACCCATCTCATGCTAACGCAACAGCAGCCCTCGGAAGTATTTCTACAAGGCGAGTTGAGCGAGGCGTTTGTTCCTGTCTATCCAACGGAGAATTTTACGGAGGCAAGCGTCAAGGTATGGGAGATTCACTATCCATCGGACATCCAGTCGAATCCGAAATATCTCGCAACAGAACCGTAGGAGGGGTTTGTAACCCCGACACATGATTGCAAACACCATAACGCTCTGCCGCTTGTTGTTAACTTTCGTCGTTATTGTCCTATTTGGCACGCATCACACACTGGATATAGGGTTGATTGCAACTATTGCGCTTATCTTCGTGCTTGATGGTGTCGATGGGTATATTGCCCGCAGACGCAACGAGACATCGAAACTCGGCGAAGTTCTTGATACTGTCGCGGATAGAATCATTGAAAACACCTTTTGGATTTACTTTACCGCGACAGGACACCTCCCGTTATGGATGCCTCTCGTTGTTATGGCACGCGGCTTTATCACAGATGCCTTACAACGGCATTTTGGATACCCAGGAAGCGGATGGACACACGCCCTCACGCGCTCACGTATCAGCCGTGCCCTTTCCGGCATCACCAAAATGTTAGCCTTCACAAGTCTTGCGAGCGCGAGTCTTTTGAAAACCCCTACCTTGGCACAAGGAAGTCTCATACTTGCTGTCATTGCCGTTGGGTTCTGTCTCCTCCGTGGATTGCCATTCCTTTTCTTCATTACCAGATAAACTCGTGGCATCGCCGGTGATCTCTGTATTGTTACAGGTATTTCCTCAGCGCGCTTGGACTTTTCGGTGAACTGCACTCGCTTTTCTCACACATAGTTGAATATTTCCTTGACACTCAATCTGATGTCCATATAATAGCCATACAATAGGACGTTGTAAATTTCATAGGACTTACGCAAAATTCCATCATTTGCTTGTGGAATTGGAAGACTGGAAGATTGGAATCGTGGAGGAGGTCCCCATTCTGCCCTGCCTTCCATTCTTTCATCCATCAATATCTACGTTGTGCGTAAGTCCCGTTTCAGATTTTGGAGATGCAAAATATGGCGAAAATACGGATGGCACAATATGGCACGAAACATGGACACGCGCGGGGCAAGCTGCAGGCAATGCTTGTGAATCCTGATGTTGAAGTCGCGGGTGTGTTTGAACCCGACGCACAACAACGCGAGAAACTTCAAAATGGTGAAGGAGCATTTGCCGATGTCCATTGGTTTGCGGATGCGGCAGAAATGCTCAGCGATGACACGATCGTCGCAGTCGCGTCGGAAGGCAATAACGCCGAAAGTTTGGATCAGACCGAACAGATTGTAAATGCTGGCAAACATGTATGGTACGACAAACCCGCTGGCGAGAACTGGGAGCAGTGGCAGCGCGTTATTAGCACCGTCCAAGAAAAATCCTTACACGTACAGATGGGATATATGCTTCGGTATCACTCCGCCTTTAAGCAGGTTGCAGAGTGGGTGAAATCCGGTTTTTTGGGGGACGTTTTTTCCGTTCGCGCGCACATGTCAACCAATATTTCTCACGAGTCGCGCACCCGCATCAGCCAACATATCGGTGGTATCTTTTTCGATCTGGGTGGGCATGTACTTGACCAGGTGCTTTGGCTTCTCGGACGACCGGAAAAGGTGACCTCTTTCCTCCGAAACGACGGCGATTCGGTTGAACCTTTCAAAGATAATACCCTGACTGTGTATGAATTTGAAAAAGCAGTGGCGTTTATCTCGATTTCTGCTTTGGAACCGAGACCGGTTGCGCGCCGTTTTGAAGTCTATGGGAGTGAAGGGAGTGCCATTATCGTTGAACCGTTTGAGCCGGGCTTGAAGATTCGTCTCTGTTTGAACACAGCGAAGGACGGATATTCGGAAGGTGAACAGATCGTAGAGATAGATGGTGAGAGCCGTCAACGCACTTATGAACTTGAACTTGACGCGTTTTTAGGGACGATTGCGGGGGAACAAGCACCTGATCGTCCAGTATCACATGAGTTGCTGGTGCAGGAAACGCTTCTGCGGGCTACGGGTGTTATACCGAGTTAGCGGATGTGAATTGAGTGGGCAGGCACAAGACCTGCCCCTACAATTTTTATGACTGTTTGCTGTGGGTTAGACGGCGGCTAATCTTCCAGTCCGGCTGCCCATTTGATGCAGCCCGTGATGTGTTCGTGGAACCATTTTTCACTCCAGAGCGCGTCGGGGTGCCCCAATGCGGTGTACATCACGCGTCCTTTTCCGTAGGTGTGGCACCAACCGAGTGCGTAATCGTGGTCCTCACGGTTACCGCGGGAGAGATCGATGGAGTCGTTGTCCAAACGCATTAGCACGTGTGTTTTAGAGCGATCCCACTCTTTGAACGTATAGATTTCGTCAACAACTTTAAAGCTGCTCCCCAGCATACGGGTTGATGGATGATCGCTATCTTCAACGATGACGTTCACTTCTTCGTGCCACGGATGTCCGGCGAAATAGCCACCGAGCATCTCGCCGTATTCGGGCCAATCGTAGCATGTATCTGTTGCGTTATGGATGCCGAAAAACGCTTTTCCGTTGCGCACGAAACTCAGTAGTGCTTCTTTTTGGTCATCGTCAAAAGGCAAGTTGCCTGTTGTTGCGAACGCGAGGATGTCTTGATTTTCGAGGTTTTCAGCCGTAATCCGGTCGCATCGGTGTGTTGTGGTGACGTTCCAGCCGTTTGCTGCGCCAATCTCCTTCAGCGTAACCTCTGCATTCGGTAAGTAGGAATGCTCGAAACCAGCGGAATGGCGTAACATCAGAATGTTCATAAAAACTCCTTTGTGATATTGTGGTACGCGAGATCGTATCAGAATTGATTAAGCAACATTGAGAAATAAATTTTCGGTTTTGAAGAGGGATGGAAGGGAAGGAAGACTGGAAGAAACAGCACCCTATCTATCTTCCAACCTTCCAATCCTCCAACGGATATGGAACTTAAAAATCTGAATTTAATATTGAAACTTGCTTAAGTTTTGGAATCGTGCACTTTTTGGTATACGTATTATACAAAATTGTCAGAAAAAATGTTAAACTATTTTGTGTTGTGTTGTAACATCTATAGTAAAATCTGAAAACATATAGACAGTTAGCCAATGAACGAAACCCTCACTACCGCGCGAGGTTTGATGAGGATTAAAAATTCGGTAATTTCTTGGCGAAGTCCGGTGCGGTTGCAAACCGCACCTACCGGGCCTGGGGTGCGGTTGCAAACCGCACCTACCGGGCCTGGGGTGAATTAGAATTACCGATGACGAGATCTCTAACCTTGTCAGTGTCAGTAAAATCGAATCAATTAGGAGCGTAGTTATGCGATTTTTAAAGAAAGGCGAGAAAGAGAAGCCAAAATCTCAGCCCAGTTCTGCAGCGAAGGGACATCCCGAACTTCAAGTTATCAGCGGTTCACAGATTTCTGGGCGACAACCGCGGCAACCGACACCACAGCCACAGCCACAGCAGCAACAACAGAATATAACGTTACCAAATATCAAATATAAAATCGCGGTTGCCAGTGGAAAGGGCGGCGTAGGAAAATCTACTGTCGCCACCAACCTCGCGATCTCCTTGGCGAATGCAGGAAGTGCAGTCGGCTTACTGGATGCGGATGCCTACGGTCCCAGTATTCCGACGATGATGGGTATCCAGGAGCAGCCGAAGACGAGTCCGGAACGTAAGATTATTCCGCTTGTTCGGCACGACATTAAGCTCATGTCAATTGGGTTTATGGTGCCGGAAGAGCAGGCGATGATCTGGCGAGGACCGATGTTACACGGTGCCATTCGCCAACTTCTCGGTGATGTAGACTGGGGTGAACTGGATTATCTGATCATTGATCTCCCGCCGGGGACGGGTGATGTCGCCCTCTCTCTAACGCAGGCACTTCCGCTTACCGGTGCCCTCATTGTTACGACCCCTCAAGATGTCGCGCTCGCCGATGTCCGACGCGGTGTTGCGATGTTTGAACGCCTCGGTGTTCCTATTCTCGGTATTATTGAAAATATGAGTTATTTCCTCTGTCCGCACTGCAATGAAAAGACGGAGATCTTTAGAGCGGATGGTGGTAGAAACACCAGCGAACGATTCGGTGTTGCGTTCTTGGGGCAGATTCCGCTTGACGCTGAGGTCTGTACTGCGGGTGATATCGGTGTGCCGATTGTCGCTGGACATCCAGAATCGCCGCAATCCGAAGCGTTCGGTGCGGTCGCGCAGGAATTAGGGGTTGTTTTAGAAGAGAGCGGTGAAGAAGATGAATTAACAATACTCTAAGCGATAAAAATAGAATAAAGTTTACGCAGCTTTCTTTGTTGACGAAGTTTTATAGTAAAACCCGTAATTATTTATATACCAACACAAGGGCGAAGTTCCAAACCTCGCCAGCGGCGGTGGGGGTTTATTCCGTGATGAATAGATAGGCTCCGACGCTTAGCAGAGAATGGCACCATCTCTACTATCCGAACGCCTGGCGGACAAAGGCGTTATGATGTGCAGGGTTATCTTGATGAACAGACCGGAACAGATATTACTACCGTTGGATATTGCAGGGTTAGTGGAAAAGGACAAGCAGACGATCTTGCGTCCCAAGTCGCCTACTTGCAAAAGCACTATCCGGACGCAGAAATCATCAAAGACTTCGGTAGTGGTATCAACTTCAAACGGAAAGGACTTAGAACCTTACTGGAACGCATCTTGCGAGGTGATAAACTCCGCCTTGTTGTTGCCCATCGGGATCGACTCGCCCGATTCGGAGGAGAAGTCATACAGTTCTTGGTCGAACAAAACGGTGGAGAAGTCGTGGTTCTCAACGAAACTATTTATAGCCCCCAGGAAGAACTTACTGCCGATCTCCTCGCAATTTTGCATGTCTTTTCCTGTAGAATGTCCGGACTCCGGCGATACCGTGACCAGATCAAAGAAGATAGAAATCTTTCCCACGGTAAAACAGAAAGCAATTCTTCATAAATGGTTTGGCACATCCCGGTATGTCTACAATGAATCTGTGTCTGCCTTAGAAGCGAAAGACACGCCTAAAAACTTCAAAGGACTTGTCCCGATTGTTTTTGACCAACTCCCGGAATGGCATGTAGAGACACCGCGTCAGGTCAAAGTGGGCGCGGTGATGGACGCGTGCCAAGCGGTTAGCAATGCGAAGATAAAGGCAAGTGCCACAGGCGAGCGTCAAAATGTTAAGTTTCGGTCAAGAAAGAACCCTCGACAGACGCTGTATCTTCGTGCGGATTCGCTGAAGAAAAACGGGTTCTACGTGCGATTTTTAGGTGAGATGAAGATGTCAGAAGCGTTGCCAGCCAAACCGCAAGGCACAGGCAAGGTGTCAGAACGAGAGACGGATGCGGAAGTCAAGGATTCTCAACTGATAATGGAAAACGGAAGATATTTTCTGTGTGTTTCTTGTGTTGAGAAGAAAAAGACGCGAGAACCAAGCGGTAGAATAGTAGCTCTTGACCCCGGTGTTCGTGATTTTATGACGTTTTTCTCTGAAGATAGTTTCGGTTGGTTAGGTATGCAGTGTATCAACCGTATTCAAAGGCTTTGTCAACACTGCGATAATCTCTATTCACGCGCGACGCAAGAGAAACGCCCGCTACGGCGTGCTTTGCGGAAAGCCGCGAATAGAATAAAGTTAAAAATCCGTAATCTCATTGATGAACTTCACAAGAAGGTTGCACACTTTCTCGTAAACAACTTTGACATCATTCTGCTTCCGACTTTTGAGACGAAACAGATGACGAAACGGGGTGGGAGAAAGTTGCGAAAGCAATCTGTTAGGCAGATGCTGACGCTTTCACACTACCGTTTCAAAGTTTTCTTGAAACAGAAAGCCAAAGAATATGGTGTTCAAGTGATAGATGTGTGTGAAGCGTATACTTCCAAAACGGTGTCTTGGACTGGCGAACTTATCACCAACCTTGGTGGTTCGAGAGTTATCAAGTCATCGGAAGGTCATCGGATGGATAGGGATTTGAACGGCGCACGTGGGATATTTATCAAAAATGTCGCACGTGCTTTGACGGTTCGTCCTTGCACTGCGAACCTTGGTGCAAGCAAGTCGCTTATACCTTCTGCCACGTAGCAGGTTGCGTTGGGTGTAGGCAGGCTAAGACACTGACGGGTGTCGTAACAGGGGATTAAGGACCCTTTAAGAATGCTATGGATTTCTTCAGAAAAACATAGGTTTTTAAGAACAGGCTGTCTCATGGCGAATACAGGTTGGGGAAATGTCTACAAAAAACTCGGCGCACGACCCGTCATTAATGCGACTGGCAACCAGACTGTCCGCGGCGGTTCTACACCCTCTGCAACCGTCCGAGACGCGATGCGCCAAGCAGATGAAAGTTACGTCGAAATGGAAGAATTGCTCGAAAAATCGGGACAATTCATCGCTGAACAGTTGGGAGTTGAAGATGCGTATATCACGTCTGGATGCTATGCTGCACTCGTCTTGGCATCGGCAGCGGTCATGACTGGGGACGACCCTGACAAGTGCGCACAACTTCCAGATACCACCGGACTGAAGGACGAAATCGTTTTTCAGAGGATGCAACACTATTCCTACGACCGGGCGTTTACAATTCCGGGAAGTAAACTCATATCTGTGGGTGACGAAAACGGCTGCACCGCTGAAATGTTGGAGAGTGCCATCGGCGAGAACACAGCCGCAGTCGCGTATCTCATCCAACCCAATCAAGGGAACGCTGTTCCACTAAAGGAGGCGATTGGGATTGCGCATGCGCACGGCTTGCCGCTGATTGCTGATGCTGCCTCTCAAATCTATCCGCTTGAGTACTTCTATCGGAACGCCCAATCTGCCGACCTCGTTTGTTTCGGTGGCAAGTATTTCAACGCGCCGCATTCTGCAGGATTCGTCTGTGGAAGGAAGGATCTCATTGAAGTCGTGCGGAGGCATGGGTTCATCGGACCGAGACCTGTTGGACGGGGTATGAAGGTAGATCGGCAGGAGATTATCGGGTTGGTGACTGCGATTGACATCTGGCTATCGACGAACCATGAGGCGCGGTCGAAGGAGCAGGACGGGCGATATGCTGTGCTTGCGGAAAACCTTGAAAATCTCGACGGTGTGTCGTGCAAGGTTCATTACCAAGAAAAGAGCCATACGTTGTCGAATCTGCACGTGACATTTGATCCCGCCAAGAGTGGCAAAGATGCTGCACAGGTCGCTCAAGAATTGGATGCTGGCACGCCGCGTATCAAGGTGAACACGCAGGGCAAAGAAACCGTTGTGATTAATGCTTACACCCTCAATGCAGGGGAGGAGGATATCATCGCAAACGCGTTGCGGCATCTCCTGCGTGGGTAGTGTTTCCGTTTTCTAAAGTTTACGGGCATCCACAAGGGATGCCCCTACGAAATGTTTTTTATTTTTAGGTTTCACTATAACGGTGAACACGCAGGGCAAAGAAACCGTTGTGATTAATGCTTATACCCTCAATGCAGGGGAGGAGGATATCATCGCAAACGCGTTGCGGCATCTCTTGCGTGGGTAGTGTTTCCGTTTTCTAAAGTTTAGGGGCATCCACAAGGGATGCCCCTACAAAATGTTTTTTATTTTTAGGTTTCACTATAACAATGTAGCGGGTCAATGTCGAGTGTGTGCCTTGTCTGAATCAGGATTCACAGGATTTTGGGATTTTCAGGATTATGTACATGATACAACCATCATTAGTTGAGGCATCGGGAATTGGAGCCGGAAAGAGTCGGGAATCGGAATTACCTCCTACCGATGGGGGAGGCGGTTATTTTTCCAAGGAATCAACACGCTAAATTGACCCCTATTGGGTTTGACGGAAACTGAGATTACCAGACCACAAAATCTGCCCACGGTTTTATCTTAATCATCCCTAATAAGCAGAACACAGTCGCCCCGCCGAGGGCTCCCTTTGCGGCGGCACTCAATCTCAGGTTACGTGAGCTTGCCTTGTAAGCATCTGTGTAAGCACTGACGTATGCTGGCGGTTTGCCAAGGAGCCTCTCTGCAGATGGGACAGGCTGATAAAAGTAAGCCCCACCGACAGCAACAGCACCGAGCGGAAGATTACCCGCCACACCCAAAATCCCACCGGCAGCAAGCCACAACATTGTGTTCACGTCGTCTTCGGCATCGTATTCAGCGTCCGATTTTGCATCCAAAGCTACACTGTTCTGCTGTGCCAAGCAGGGCAAGGACATGTTCAAACTCAGTCCTAACATCAAAACGACTAAGATGTGAAACAGTAGACCTCTTTTCATCACAGCTCCTTTGTCCCTATGGCGGTGGAATTTCAATGGCGCGACGTTCCGTCGTCGCTTTACGCGCTGCTTCAATAATCGCAAGATTGTGATATGCCTTCTCTGCAGGCACCGGCAGTGCTGTCTCCGCCGCAAGTGCATTGAAGGTCTCCTTGAAATAGCGGGCATGTCCACTTGCGTCCTGCTGCTCGGCTTCGTCAAATTCAGGGAGTTCCAACTCCTTCCATCCATCTGCCCTCGTGAAACGACGAAGGGCATTTTCAAGGTTGTGGCGATGGTTGACACGTAGAGAGCCGTTTTCAGCGTGCATCTCACACCAGCCGGAATCCGTCCCTGGCACGCACCACGCCCCTGAAACCGTCGTGACAGCACCGTTTTCATGTTCACATAACAGCATAGCGATGTCGTCAACATCAATGTCGAGCCGTAGCGTTTGTACGCGAGCCTCAACATAACGTACCGGGGATCGCATCAGTGTACAGACGGAATAGATTTCATGGTAACTCGTGTCGATGATACAGCCACCACCTTTCGCTTTACTGGCGCGCCACGCGAATGCAGGCGTAGGGTGATCCGCTGAGAAATCAGCAGGCTTCAATCCCATGCCAACGCTCCGTCCGAAATGCGATTCACCGAGGGCATCCAGTTCTGTCATCGCTGCACGCATCCCGGCAGTGAAGATATAGTTATGCACCACCGTGTAAGGCACGCAGTTGCGGCGGACTGCTTCCATAATAGTATCCGCTTCTTCCAGCGTTGTTGCCATCGGTTTTTCGGAGATAACTGCTACGCCTGCGCTTGCGGCTTCGATGACCTGTTCAGCGTGAAGTGAGTGCGGTGTGGCAATCGTCACGACATCAATTTCCGCGTGTGCTAACATCTCTTGATAACTTGTATATTGCTCTTCCGCGGGGATGTCAAACAGTTCCCCGACTTTTTTCAGGTTTTCGGGAACGACATCTGCAAGGGCGGTTACCTGAACGGTATCTGTGAGTGCACGATAGGCGCGGGCATGCGTAATTTGCACAATCCCACCACAGCCAATCAGTCCTAAGCGAATCGGTTTTTTCATTGTGTGTCTCCTTTGTGCAGAGTTTAGCATATTTTGGGATTATGTCAAGTGCTTTGGGCAATGTGTAAATATTTTGTCATAAAGTAGGACTTGCGCAAAATCCTTTCGTTTCTTGGGGATTGGAAGACTGGAAGATTGGAAGCGTGGAGGGAAGTCTTCCATCCTTCCTTCCGTCTACAATTGTCCCAACGATTGATAGGTGTTATCTACATGTCTTGACAATTCGCTGTGTGATTTTTATCATACCTGTTTTTGCGAAATGTGCTATAATGCGTTCAATGGATCCTAAGGATTGTGTGCTGCTGGCGAGGTTTCAAACCTCGCCAGCAAGGGGACTGCGTAAATCCTGAAAAAATCAGAAAGGGAGTTCAGTATGAGTCAAGAAGAAAAAAAAGAGTCTGAAGAGACTACGGATGAAGAAAAACAACCCGATGTACCTGAAGATAAACTTTCGGTTACACACCACACCGCTACGATTAATGGCGAAGAGATTCGCTATACAGCGACAACGGGGACGCTTGTTCTGAAAGAGGAAATCGACAAGGAAGGGGAAAAGCCGAAAGCCTCCGTTTTCTTTATCGCCTATACGCGTGACGATGTGGAAGATGCGTCTAAACGTCCGATAACCTTCTCCTTTAACGGTGGTCCTGGATCGTCCTCGGTGTGGCTACATTTGGGTGTCCTCGGACCGCGGTGTGTCAAACCGGATGAAGATGGCGAATTGCCGCAACCGCCTTATGCACTAACCAATAATGAATGCTCTATTTTGGACAAAACCGATCTGGTCTTCATTGATCCCGTCAGCACAGGGTTCAGCAGAGCGGTCCCCGGTGAAGAGGCGAAGCAATTCCACGGGTTCAAACGGGATATTGAATCGGTTGGCGATTTTATCCTGCTCTATTTGGGACGCTACAAACGTTGGGGGTCCCCTAAACTTCTCATCGGTGAAAGTTATGGAACGACGCGGGCAAGCGGGCTTGCAGGGTATCTTCAGGGACGACACGGCGCCTACCTTAACGCCATTATGCTTGTTTCGGTTGTGCTGAACTTTCAGACGATTCGGTTTGCACCGGGCAACGATCTCCCGTATATCCTCTACCTACCGACTTATGCAGCGACTGCACTTTATCATGACAGGTTGGACGGAATTGATACCGAATTTGAGGCGTTCATGGACGAAGTGAGAGCGTTCGCCACAGGCGATTACACCATCGCCTTGATGCAGGGGAGTGCCATAACCGCCGATCAACGTGCGAACATCGTTCAACAACTCGCAAAGTATACCGGACTGACACCGGAATACCTTGAACGGACAGACTTGCGGATTAATATTGCGCGATTCTGCAAGGAGCTGCTCCGAGATGAGGGACGCACAGTTGGACGTTTCGATAGCCGCTACAAGGGAATTGACCGCGATTCCGCAGGTGAAAATTATGAATATGACCCAAGTTCGGCAGTCGTCCAAGGGGCATATACCGCTGCACTCAACAATTACGTTCGCGGCGAACTTGAGTTTGCGTCCGATTTACCCTATGAGATTTTAAGTCGGCGTGTTCATCCGTGGGACTACAGCGACCATCAAAACGAATACGTTAACGTCGCCGACACACTTCGTCAGGCGATAACTGTCAATCCTGCTTTGAAGGTTTTTGTGGCAAACGGTTATTACGACTTGGCAACACCGTTTCTGGCATCGGAGTATACCTTCAGTCACCTCGGACTTGATGAATCTTTGCAGGATAACATTACAATGGCTTACTATCAAGCGGGGCACATGATGTACATTGACCAAGCGGAATTGCGAAAAATGAAAGACGATTTGGATGCGTTCCTTGACGATGTACTTTCGTAACCCTATGCCTTAACCGCAAGGTAAATTAAAAATATGAGTTATCAAAGAGAGTTTGAGAAGCGGTTAAATGTTGCTGTCGTTGGTGTTGGTTCACACGGTTATCGCAATATTTTACCGACACTGACGTTTCTTCCGATTCGGCTTAAGGCGTTGTGCGACCTTGATATTGACCGTGCCCGTATCACTGCAGAGCAATATGCTGTTAAGGCGTGTTATCCGAGTATGGCGGAGATGTTTCGCAACGAAGCGTTGGATGCCATCTTTCTCTGCGCGCCGCCGCGTCTTCACCCCGAATTGGCTTGCGAAGCACTGGATGCAGGGATGCATGTCTGGATGGAAAAACCGCCGGGGATGTTCGCTGATGAAGTTAGGGAAATGATTCAGCACCGGAAGGATCGGGTCGTTGTTGTCGGGTTTAAAAAGGCGTTCATGCCCGCTACACAGAAGATTATTGAGATTTTTGCAACTGACGAATACGGTCCCTTGCGGAGTATTTTGGGGGTCTATCCGATGCAGATACCGAGCGATGGAAAGCGTGTGCTGCGCGAGAAAGAGCATACGAATTGGCTCCAAAACGGATGTCATCCATTGTCGCTGTTTGTGGCAGTCGGTGGAAAGGTTTCCGCTGTAACCGTTCGCAGAGGACAACGGGGTGGTGGCGCGTGCATCTTGGAATACGAAAGCGGTGCACTCGGAAACTTTCATCTGGCGGATGGTGCGCGGCATGGACAACCTTCTGAGTTGTATCAGTTTTTCGGGGATGGATGCCACGCCGAAATTCGGAACAATAACCGTGTACTGCTACAGCGCGGGATGCCCTTCAACTATAGCGGCAGCACCAGTTATGTTCCTGAAGGCTTTGATAGCGGTGCTGTCGTCTGGGAACCGCAATACAGTCTTGGTACGCTTGAAAACAAGGGGCTTTTCATCCAAGGTTTCTACCAAGAGATGCGGTATTTCTGTGATTGCATTCTGGAGGGCGAATCGGCAGAGCAAGGATCGCTTGAATTTGCGCTGGAAGTGATGAAGGTCTATGAGGCAGGACTCCGTTCTGAAGGTGAAACCGTACCTGTTTTGTGAGGATGACTACAATCGGAGACCAAGATGCTAACAAAATTGATTTGCCGTAATTTCAAGAACTTTGGAGAGGTTGAGGTTGAATTAGGGAATCCTGTCGTCTTCATCGGACCAAACAACTCCGGGAAAACGACTGCTTTGCAAGCCCTTGCCTTATGGGAAATAGGACTCAAACGGTGGAACGAGAACCGTAAAGGGAGAACAAACCCGGAAAAACGACCAGGTGTTGCTATAAACCGACGTGATCTTATCTCAGTTCCAGTGCCGAGTGCGCGATTACTTTGGCGAGATTTGCAAGTTCGTGATGTGGAAAGGGTTGAAGGTAGACAACTAACCCAGAATGTTCGTATAGATATTATTGTGGAAGGTGTTACGGATGGCAAAGGTTGGCAGTGTGGTTTCGAGTTTGACTATGCCAACCAGGAGTCCTTTTATTGTCGCCCTTTGAGAATATCAGAAACAGATGAGAAAGGAATTGAGAGGATGCCTGTTCCTGATGAAGCGGAAAAACTTTCTGTTGCTTTTCTTCCACCAATGTCTGGACTTGCGTCAAATGAAATACGACTTGATGAGGGGGCAATCAAAGTCCGTATCGGGGAAGGACGGACGGCAGAGGTCCTGCGTAATCTCTGTTATCAGGTTTCACAGGATGAAAAAAAATGGGAAGATCTCTGCAAGAAAATCAGTGATCTGTTCGGTGTCCAACTTGATAGACCCGATTACATTCAGGAGCGCGGGGAGATTGCAATGAATTATCAGGATGAATCTGGTATCTCTCTAGACCTCTCTTCATCAGGACGTGGTTTACAACAAACACTACTGCTACTTGCCTACATTGCTGCACATCCGGGGGCTGTTCTGCTCCTTGACGAACCGGACGCGCATCTTGAGATCCTTCGACAACGCCAGATTTATCAGATTCTTACAGAATCAGCAATCGAACATGGCAGTCAGATTATTGCTGCCAGTCATTCTGAAGTTATCCTCAACGAGGCAGCAGATCGCGATGTCGTTATCGCTTTTCTCGGTAAACCCCATCGAATTGATGGTCGCGGTAGTCAACTTCTCAAATCGCTTCGGACTATTGGCTTTGAACAATATTATCAGGCTGAACAAAATGGATGGGTCCTTTATCTTGAAGGTCCAACGGACCTCGCAATCTTACGCGCATTTGCCGAAAAACTTTCGCATGACGTGTTAACTGTGTTGAAACGTCCTTATGTTCACTATGTTGGTAACCAACCTGGAAAAGCCCGGGACCATTTTTATGGCTTGCGCGAGGCAAAGCCTGATCTTGTGGCATTCTGTCTCTTTGATCGAATCTCCGATGAACTTCGGATGCGCCCCGAATTAATAGAATATGCATGGCAAAGGCGTGAGATTGAGAATTACATTGTATCCAGCAAGCAGGTGCTAATTGATTGGCTACAGGCAAAGGCAGAAGAACGAGCTGAAGGTCCCTTGTTCTCAGCACTCTGGGTGTCTATGATGAAGGAAAGAATACAGGAAATTGAGAAAGCCCGGGAAACGCTCGGTCAAGAATCACCGTGGTCACCAGATATTAAAATAACTGATGATTTCTTAGATCGGCTTTTTGAAACTTTCTTTCAAGAATTGCAAATCCCAAATCTTATGCAAAAAACAAATTATCATACTTTAGTCCGGTACGTGACATCAGACCAAATTGATCCAGAAGTTATCAAGGTGCTGGATGGTATTTTAGAGGTTGCCAATAAAGCAGTGCCATTGAGCGGTAGTGTGTAGTTTATAAATGGAGGAAAAAGCGTGGAATATAGACGA
This sequence comes from Candidatus Poribacteria bacterium, assembly GCA_026702755.1. NCBI lineage: Bacteria > Candidatus Poribacteria > Candidatus Poribacteria bacterium. The sequence continues at coordinate 28,845 of JAPPBX010000054.1, forward strand.
TTAGGAAAGAGCGGACTTAAAGTGTCCGAAATCTGCTTAGGGACGATGACCTTTGGGCACGGTGCTGACGAGACAGAATCGAACCGTATGGTGGATATCGCTTTGGATGCCGGTGTAAACTTTTTTGACACGGCGAACTCTTATGCCGAGGGCGAATCCGAAGTGCTCCTCGGCAAGGCACTCAAGGGCAGGCGACGCGACGCGGTCATCGCAACCAAATTTTTCAACCCAATGGGCACCGGTCCCAACGATTCTGGCATGTCTCGCGTCCACATTATGCAGGCGATTGATGATAGCCTTAAACGCCTCCAGATGGATTACGTAGACATCTACTATATTCACCACGTTGACTCGCAAACCCCATTAGAGGAGATGCTGCAAGCACTGGATGATCTCGTCCGACAAGGGAAAGTCCGCTATACGGCGTGTAGTAACTACCAAGCGTGGCGATTATCCGAAGCATTATGGCTCAGCGATACGAACAATTGGGCGCGGTTTGCCTGCTATCAACCGCAATATAGTCTCGTTGTGCGGGATATAGAACAGGAACTCGTTCCGCTCTGCGAACTGAAAGGGTTGGGTGTTGTCGTATGGAGTCCGTTAGCGGGTGGATTTCTTTCTGGTAAATACAAGCCGGGTGAACGCACACACGGTGGAACGCGATCGGAAGAGGGATGGGCATATCCTGAACGCTATTTTGCGGACAACGCCGATGAAACGTTGCAGACACTCCTTGATGTTTCTGATGAACTTGGACATAGTCCTGCGCAAGTTGCGCTCCGTTGGGTGCTTGAGCAACGCGCGATGACTTCAGTGATTGTGGGCGCAAGGCATACGGCGCATTTGCGCGATAACCTCGGTGCGGCGGGGTGGCGACTTGAAGGGGATGCGCTCCAAAAACTCAACGAGGTTTCACATCTACCGGATCGTTACCCTGAAGCAATGGAGAAGAACATGCACGAACGCAGGGATAGTGCTGTCGATATGCCTCAGTTGTAGAAGTCAATTGCAGCAGAAATCCGAACTTTTCTCTTGTGGATTTGACTAACTTAAACAATGAACGCTTTTTAGCGAATAATGGGTGGCGCGAAAGGACATACTGTACCATTTCGGGCTTTAAGCTCAGGAGGGGTCTCCATGATAGGAAAATTAGGAAAATGGAAAATTGTTGCGATTGTCGGCGTAGTGTTACTGGTAGTAGCCGCAGTCGCCGTAGGACGCATCATCTTTACAAATGCAAACGGAACAAACAGTGCTGAGGCAACAGAAATAAAGACAGCAATGGTAGAGCGGGGTAATATTGCGGTAACAATAGACGCAACAGGTACTATCAAACCTTTGAATATTGTCAAGGTTAGTTCTAAGGCGAGTGGAAAAATCTTGGAACTCAAGGTTGATGCCGGTGATTACGTCGAGAAGGATGAAATCATTGCGGTTATTGAAACGACCTACGTGCAGATTAGTTTGGAGCAGGCTGAAGCCGATGTGAGAACCGCGGAAGCGCGCCTGCAGCAGGCGGAGCTTGATATCCAACTCCAGAGGGAGCAATCGGCAGTTCAGATTCGTCAAGCGGAGGAATCTCTCGCTGAAGCCAAGCAAAGACTCGTCCAGTTAAAGGAACAAATTCGCCTTGAAAAGATAGCGAATGCCCGCGGCGTGTTAGATGCTGAAAACAATCTCAAGATTGCCAACATTCGATATAGTTTGCTAACCTCTGATGAGGTCCGGGAGGAAAATAGGCAGCGCGCGAAAAACTCCTTGGAACAGGAAGAAGCAAACTTAGAGTTGGTAACAGCAGAACATGAGAGAAATACGAAACTTTACGAGAAAGAACTCATCTCACAAGCCGCATTGGAGTCTTCACAGGCACAACTTAAATCGGCACAGGCACGGCACCGGTCCGCTGAAGAAAACCTAAAACTGGTAGAGAAGCCTGCTACTGAAGCTGAACTTGAATTGGGTCAAGCCGATATTAGAAAGGCAGAATTCAACCTTGAAGTCGCTAGAGAACGGGTGGAGGCTGAAGCCACCCGAGACATGGATATTAAACTTCAGGAGCAACGGATTGTGCAAGCTGAAGAGTCTTTGAAACTCACAAGGGCGAATCAGAAACAGATTGAGCGTAGGGAACGCGACCTGGAGACCGCTCGCTCATCGGTCAAACGCAGTGAAACGCAGTTGGAACTCCGTCGAATTGAGTATGACGATACGACCATCAAGGCACCCATCTCTGGAACGATTCTTGAAAAACTGGTTGAAGAGGGACAGGTGATTACTTCACGTCTCTCCTCAATCGCCTCAGAAGAAGGACAGACGCTTGTCACGATGGCAGACCTTGACACTGTCTATGTCGTAACAGAGGTCGATGAAACCGACATTGGTAAGGTGGAGATAGGACAACCGGTAACGATTACAGTCGAAGCGTATCCCGATACGCCGTTTCAGGGGGAAGTTTTGAAAATCGCCCCTCTGGGACAAGCAATTCAGAACGTGACGACCTTTGAAGTAACCTCCGAGTTGAAAAATGTCAAGGCTACCGAATCACCACAAGGCTTCGGACGTGGCGGTGGAAGGGGACAAGGCGGCGGGTTCCGTGGCGATATGGCGAATATGACTGATGAACAACGCGAACGTTTCCGGGCAATGCGCCAGCAACGCCAAGCAGAAAACGAAGGTGCTGCGCAAACCCCAACCCCTGCACCTGATACCACCTCCTCGCAACCCTCCGAAGAAACATCTGTTGCGGAGACAGAAGAAACTGATGAAGAAGACGATTGGGGTGGACTTTTCGGCGGATTTTTTGAGGAAGCACCGGCTGTAGAAGCACCGACACAACCTGAACCAACAGAGACTGAGGATATGAAGATACCGTTCCTCAAACCCGGCATGAACGCTTCTGTGCAGATCTCAGCTGTCAACAGAACAGACATTCTCACCCTTCCACCCGAAGCGGTTCTTGATATGCGGGGCAGGAAAATGGTGCGGATTGTTGGTGAAGACGGTCAACCCGGGAGGCCGCAACCTATCGTGACGGGGGTCAGTAGTTTTGAAAAGATTGAGGTTATCTCTGGGCTTGCTGAAGGAGATGTCGTCGCAATCGGCGGCTTTACGGCTGGTGGCGGTGGTGGTCGCAGTGCAGAATGGCGGCAACGCATGATGAATCCAGCCTCCACAATGCGTCGAATGACCGGTGGTGGTCGTGGGCGATAGACTTATCAACCGCTTTATAGGCGCAGTTCATAATTGCGCCAAGGAGAGAGCACCGTGAGTATCTTGGAGAGTCTTACAAATGCATTGAGTGCCTTATTGGCAAATAAACTCCGATCTATGTTGACAATGTTGGGAGTGATCATCGGTGTGGGTGCCATTATAACCACGACCTCAATTGGTGAGGGTGCGAAGGCCGATGTAACCGAACGGATTCAGACATTAGGCGCGAATATTCTCGCTGTTCGTCCAGGGCAAAGCAGGTTTCGAGGACGCGGTTCTGCTGATGCACGCAGAAGTCTCACCGTTAAAGACATAGCAGCGCTACAGGAACACGGAACGACTTTTGGTTATGTTACACCCGAGGTCAGCAGTCGCGCACAAGTGAAGTACCAGAATAAAAATACGAACACAACCATCGTTGGTACATCCCCGGAGTATCTTGTCACCGCTAACTTTACCGTCGAAAAGGGCAGGTTTTTTACAGAGAGTGATATCCGGTACCGTGAACGTGTGTGTGTTCTCGGAAAGAGCGTTGTTGACAATCTCTTTGAAACGATAGAACCGGTCGGCAAGACGGTCAAAATTAAAGGGGTCGGTTTTCATGTCTTGGGTGTTATGAAAGAGAAGGGCGCGAGCGGATGGCGAAACCCGGACGATCAGGTTTTCATTCCGTATTCGACTGCCATGAAACGCGTTTTTGGAAATGATTATCTATCGAGCATCAGTATACAGGCAAATGACGGTAAACTTCTTGAGGCGGCAGAAACTGAGGTAACCGAGCTTCTCCGTAAGCAACACAAGATCCCAATAAACAAGGATCCCGATTTTCACATCCGTAACCAAGCGGAATTCATGGAAACACTCGAAGAATCAAACCAAACCTTTACGAACCTGATTTTAGGGATTGCTGTGGTATCGTTAGTTGTCGGTGGCATTGGTATTATGAACATTATGCTCGTTTCTGTGACGGAGCGGACAAAAGAAATCGGTCTTCGGAAAGCGGTTGGTGCACAACGTTCCGATATCCTCGCTCAGTTCCTTGTAGAATCCACGAGTCTTGCACTCGTAGGCGGTATTATTGGTATCGGTGTTGGCATAGCGGGAGCGGAACTGGTAACGTCGTTCTGGGAATGGCGAACTCTTGTCTCGCCGATGTACGGAATGGTGTCTTTTGTTGTCAGCGCGTTGGTAGGTATCTTTTTCGGTGCTTATCCAGCATGGAAAGCAGCAAAGCTTCATCCGATTGATGCGCTCAGACATGAGTAGACTACACAAGAGGTGCGGTTTCTGGTCGCGTCTCTTTTCGCGAAGAATGTAGGGTGGATTGAACCGCGAGTGAAACCCAATTCCTAAATTTTCGTCTATATAGAGCATATTGTACTCAAGGTAGACCAACTCCCAAATTTTCATAAGTCCTACAAGGAATTACTATGGAAAAAATAGCGGTTATCGCAGGTGTAGGGCCCGGTTTAGGGGCTGCACTCGCCCGTAAATTTGTAGAAGAAGGATGTAACGTAGCACTCCTATCGCGCTCATCCGCCTACATTAAAAACCTATCCACGCGATTGGCAAAATCCGGACGCACAGCCATTCCGATCCCGACGGATATTACCGAACCTGAGCAGGTGGATCAAAGTTTTGATCGTATTCGAGAAGAACTTGGTGATCCTGATATCTTGGTAAATCATGCTGGAAACGCTGCGTGGGGAAGTTTCGCAGACCTCACACCCGAAGCGTTTGAGGGGGCGTGGCGCGTCTGTACCCTCGGCGGGTTCCTCTGTTCAAAACAGGTGGTACCGGGGATGCTTAAGAAGGGCGGTGGAGACATTATATTTACGGGTGCTACCTCTGCTGTCCGTGGGAGGGCAGGGGCGTTGGCGTTTAGTAGTGCCAAGTATGCGACCCGAGGTTTGGCATCGGCACTCGCGCGCGAAGTCGGTCCGCACGGCATCCATGTTGCTCATGTTATCGTTGACGGTGTTATTGATACGCCGGGTGTGCGACAACGCTATAAGCTCAGCGAGAATGAACCGCTCCTTGAACCCGATGCGATTGCGGATACCTATTGGGCTTTAGTGCAGCAGGAACGGAGCGCGTGGACGTTTGAGGTGGATGTCCGTCCTCATAATGAGGAATTTTTCACATAGATTTTCTTATCACATCATGGTAGGCGCGGTTTGGAACCGCGCCGGTCGTCCAACGAGAACGTTGCCTTTCCAGTTAGCGTAGTTTGGAACCTCGCCCTACTTCGTTTGTGAATCTACCGCGACCGAATCTCGACCTAACCTAAAACGTGCTTTCCCTTGAGGTTAGCGGGCACCAGCGCGTCGTTTGAAGGTAGTGGAGCAATGCCTCCTTTGCCGCCGGTGTCCCGATCCGGTAAAGCGCGTGAACCGCATCGCCGCGCACATAGCGATTTTCATCGAACAGCACATTTTGTAGACCTTCAACTGCACCATCGGCATCCTTACCGATCCGCGCCAATGCGAATACTGCATTCCGTCGTGCGCCATCGTGCGGATCTTCCAGTGCCTTCACGAGACCCGGAACTGCAATTGAACTCGATTGGCTTGTTGTGCCTAATGCCTCTATCGTGTGCGAACGTACGGAACCGGATGCATCCTTTAGCATCTCTACCAACGCAGGCACTGCCGGTTCTGCCTTATTTCCTAAATCACCGAGTGCTTCTGCTGCGTTATCCCGCACGTATTCACGAGAATCTTTCAACGCCTCCTGCAACGCCTCAACAGCCGGGGTTCCGACTGCATTGAGCGCATAACAAGCATTTCGCCGCGTCATCTCAGACTCATCTTGCAGGCACCGTACCAAAGCAGACACTGCCTTCTCGCCAAATCCGGGCAAGTCGTAAGCCGCCTGCAGCCCTGTCGATTCCGATGTGCTATTAAGTGCACTGATTAAACCCGACAGTGATTCACCGTTTGATGTTCCGTCCGTGTCGCTATCTTCCACTGCTCGATGCCAGTTCCAAAGGTGTCGGAACATCTCCTGATATTCCGCAGGTCCCACAGGCGTGCCGTTTGCCCAATCGGTTTCCTTATTCGCCCAAGTGGGTTCCTGCGGTTCTGACATCCGAGCGTAGAGGAATTTCATCATATAGCGTTTCTTCTCGCTGCTGTTAGGCATTGCGCGGTGCCACAGGTCATAGTTCGCGAACGCGACTGTTCCCGCTTCACCTATGATAGGTTGTTCCGGTGAGACCCCTGAACCTTCGCTTGTACTAAAGTAGTGACTCATCGGTACCACACCGGTCGGTCCCAATTCAGTGGGTGTGTCTTGTGGATAATAGAAAACCAGCAGCCTGCGTGTATGGTGCGACCACCGTTTCCCCCCGTCTTGATGCATCCCTTGCCCACCGCTACCGGGTGGATTGTAGTGTGGATGGCGGTGTGGTTGCATATAGTGGTCCTCACCGAGCAAACTTGTCAATGCACCGCTAACGTTTGGATCGTCAAAGACCTGCTGAATTTCCGGGATTCGCGGCAAAAGGTTATTGCCGGGATTTCCTTCCTTATCAAAGACACTTACCGTCTTCTCGTAGACGGCATCGTGAAATTGCGTGGGCAACTCAGTCGTGACGGTTACGAAACCGTTCACAATGAACTGCCGCATCTGCGCGTCACTTAAGAGGTGTACTGCCATTTTTAATTCCTTCCTCTTTTCCGAAACTTGCTATAAATCCTATTCACAACACTCAAGTTATCCTATTATTGCATAAAATCAGGCAATTTTTCAAGAAATTCTCCTGTCAAATCCAAAATTATGTTAAAATAGTTAAAATTGGAGCGGATTTAACACACAGCATACCGAAATTGGAGGTTTCTGGATGGGACGGAGTTTTGAAAAATCACTCGCGTGGAAAGAACGCGCGAAAGCAGCATTAGTCGGCGGTGGGCAGCCCCATAAGCAGAGCCAGCCACCGAGACCTGTTATGGTCGCAGGCGCGAAGGGCGCGCATTTTTGGGATGCCGACGGAAACGACTATATTGATTATCTAATGGGATACGGACCTATGATCCTTGGACATGCATATCCCACTGTGATTGATACGGTCACGAAATACCTCGTGGAGCGTGGGAATGTCTATAATTTTGGGCATACGCTTGAGGTGGAACTCGCCGAGAAATTAGTGGAGATTATTCCGTCGGCGGAGAGAGTCGCCTACTTTGTCGGCGGATCGGACGCAACGACTGGCGCGATTAAGTTTGCACGGGCATATACCGGTAGAGAAAAAGTGATTCGATCGGGTTATCACGGATGGCATGATTGGTGTAGCCACGCACGCGGACACCTGTCGGGTGCCGCCGCCGCTACGCTCAGTGTCGATTTCAACGATCTTGAAGGACTTGCTGACCACTTTAAAGCGCACCTTGATGAGATTGCGTGTCTAATTATGGAACCCTCCGGGCATGATCTTCCCAAAGACGGATACCTTGAAGAAGCAAAGAAACTCGTCAATGCCAACGGTGCGTTGATGATTTTCGATGAAGTCAAAACGGGATTCCGCTATTCTTTAGGCGGTGCACAGGAATACTTCGGGGTCACCCCCGATATGTCTGTTTTCGGGAAAGCACTCGCAAACGGTTTCGCGACTGCTGTCGTTGTCGGGAAAAAGGAAATCATGGATGAAGTGAGCGATGTTTGGGTCGCCGCGACCTTCCACGGCGAGGTATCGCTCGTTGCTGCAGCGATCGCTACAATTGAGGAACTCGAAGCGAAAGACGGTGTCGCCTTCATGTGGAAACAGGGACAGAAATTGTTGGATGGTTACAGAGAAATGACTGCGCGTCTCGGCATTGATAACGCCCGCATCGGTGGTATCGGCCCCATGCCCTTCTTCGGTTTAAGTGCCGATAGTGATGACGACAAGCAACAGCGATTCCACAAAACCTTCTATGAAGCGACCTTGGATGGTGGTTTATACCTACCAGAGGGACATATCTGGTTTATGTCCATGTCGCATACCGATGAAGACGTTGCGAAGACGCTCAGTGTTTCTGAAGATGCTCTCAAACGCGCAAAAGCTGCATAGCGATCAGCAGTCGGCAGTCAGCAATCAGCAAAAAGAGACTATTCTTAAACGAAAACCTCTTAAAACTGACCGCCGATGGAAACTGATAACCATTCCTCTGACCGCGATGGCCAATACAAAGGATGTCTATTATGAAAGAAGTTACGAACCACACAAAGCCTTTTATTGTTGATAAAAATCTCGGGGCAGCACTCGACATTGATAACGCACAGCTCACGGAAACAACTTCTGATGGCGCACCCGTCGTCCCACCGACGCAGGAACAGAAATACCTCTTTGATATGCGTGGGTGGCTCTTGGTGCCCGGTGTGCTGTCGGGCGATGAACTCGCAGAGATGCAGGAGTTCGGGTATAAACTCCGACACGAACCGGAGTCGATTCCGGAGCATGAACGCTCACCGCTCGGTGGTCCGATGCAACGCCTTGCTGACCATCCGAATGTCATCGGCTTTCTCAATGAATTTCTCGCACATCCAGCATTGTCGAGCCAAGAGTGCTACGGGTTTAGGATGGAATCGTGTAGCCTGTTTTACCGCACTGTCGGTGATGGAAATTTCGGACCCCACAACGGAAACGGGATGCTCCGTTTTCCCGGCGATTCGCACCTCTATCGGTGTATTCCGGGCAGAGGCTACAGTGGATTGACTCGCATCGTTTGGGAACTGAATCCTGTCAAATATCGGCAGGGAGGGACGCTCTTTATTACAGCAAGCCATAAGGCGGTCTATACAGCCCCCGACACAATCCGAAGTCAAGATTCGCTTATCTGGGATACCTACGAGTGTCCTGCTGGGTCGCTCCTCTTTTTCACGGAGGCGTTGACACATAGTACGCACACGTGGACGAATGAGGAAAACGATCGTCTCGCTATTTTCAGTTGCTACAACACGGTCAATAGTAAGTGGCACGATTGGGATCCGCATCCAAAGCTGCTTGAAGAGATGCCTGCCAAGCGACAGACGCTGTTCCGACCCGTTCGCGCTGCCAATAACCTAATCGGTGAGACATACCGGCATTAGGTAATAGTTGTCGGTTGTCAGTTATCGGACAAGAGGGTGTTGTTAGACGAAAACTGAAAGCCACTGAAAAAGGAGGTGTTTACATGCGTCAAATTGGATCAACCCCTGTGACCGCGCTGGGTTGGACTGCGAAACCGAAAGATGGTATCGCCATTGTTGATTGTGATGTTCACCACAATTTTCGTCACCCTACACAACTGCTGCCTTACCTGTCAAAATTCTATCAAGAACATCTCCTTGACCAAGGGTTGCATCTCGGCGGGTATCCCAACATCCCTATTCGGAGCAATCGTGTAGATCTCAAAGGACGAGTCGAAGATGCTATCGAATCGACACCTAAGAACTCTGGTGGCGATCCGCGGGATTTCAACTTCACATTAGAGTTTCTCCAAGAGGAGCATCTCGATGTCTGGAACATTGATGTCGCGTTGCTCACCGGACCGCCCCCATTTTACGGGTATTCTGGATTACCGGACCCGGATTGGGCGGCTGCGCTTTGCCGTGCCTTTAACGATTGGACAATCGAACATTGGCTTGAGAAGGATGAGCGTGTTGTTAACGCCATTCTCGTTTCGCCATCCGATCCGCCGCAAGCCGTAGAAGAGATTAACAGACTTGCACCTCGTAAGGACACTGCCGCTGTCATGGTGCCGATGGGGACGAGTCGTCCGTTTGGCAACCGTTTCTATCACCCCATTTGGGAAGCGTGTGAAGCGCATGGACTTCCCATCGTGTCTCATATCGGCGGTGGTGGCGGTGCGACCCGAAATACGCCGACCCCTGTCGGGCACCCCACCTACTACATGGAATCTCGGATGAGCCGACCTTACGTCGCCAGTTCACACGCGACCTCTCTGATCTGTGAAGGTGTCTTTGAGAAGTTTCCCAACCTCAAGTTCGCCCTTATTGAAGCACAACAGATGTGGGCGGTGCCGGTAATGTGGCATCTGGATACCGATTGGAAAGCTTTACGCGATCAAACCCCGTGGCTCAAACGTTTACCGAGCGAGTATTTCCGTGAACATATCCGAATTGGATCACAGCCGATGCACGAGCCTGAGAAACCGGAGCAGATGTACCAGATGTTGGAGATGCTGCACGCGGATGAAACGTTGATATTCTGCTCGGATTTCCCGCATTTCGATTGGAACGATCCGGTAACGGTTTTCCCGAAGCTTCCAGAGGACTTGCACCACCGTATCTTTGCCCAGAACGCGCTCGATATCCTTCGATTGGATTTAGAGGAAACCAAAGGATCCGCGAATCCAGTAGCGAATTAACCGAAACACAAAGCGGTAGCCTGCAACAACGGCGCAGGCGACTCATGAGAAAAGCAGTTGAAGTTTCAGATTCCTGTCATTTTTCCGCAAGGTAAGTTAAAAATATGGCACGTGTTGTTGTTGGAAAAGTATCGGAGATTCCACCGGGGAAACGCAAAATCATCGTGCCGTTTCGTGGCAAAGCAGGCATCGGTGTCTTTAACGTTGATGGCAACTTTTACGCGGTTCGCAACATCTGTCCCCATAGGCGTGGACCCCTCTGCACAGGTGAGCTCAGTGGTCGGTTTGCTGCCGATGCGCCGCCTTCAATTCACGGAGTGATGCTCTCTGTTGAGGGTTTAGGTGAAGTGCTACGTTGTCCGTGGCATCAGTGGACATTTGATATTGCGACCGGACAGTGCCTCGTCGATGAAACATTACGGGTAGCGACTTATCCCGTTAAGATTGAGGGTGATGATATTATAGTTGAATACGATGGCTAAGTTATCTGAAAAATCGGTTTCTCTGGAATAGTTAGCAACTTAGGTAAATTAGGGGACTTAACTTGCTGAAAGGCACGCAATATGCCGAAACGGAGGACAAAATGATTAACAGAACTCTGAGACAAGTGTTTGTTTTAGCCGTTATAGCGACCGTTCTAATGGTTACAAACACAGCACACGCGCGTCAGGCGGTTACCGATGGGTTGGTGAGTTACTGGTCCTTTAATAAGGATTCAGTCGCAGGTAAAACGGTTAAAGATATTTTTGGTGCTAACGATGGAACCATGGACGGGAATGTCGCAGTCGTTGACGGTAAAGTTGGTGAGGCGCTCAAGTTTAGTGGGGGGCATGTTGATTGTGGAGCAGACAAGAGCTTAACCGACATTGGCGATCAGATTACATTGGAGGCGTGGATAAAACCTGAAAAACCGGGGTGGGCGATTTTCGCAGGCATCTCGAGGTCGGGAAATAATTCTTATGTGATTGCGTGGTCAGACCAAACTCGGGTTGATTTTAATCTCTGGAACGGTGCCTTAGAGACGTGGCCCTTTCACAGTGTAGGTCAGCCCGATGTGGGTAAATGGCATCACATTGCTGGTGTTTACGACGGTTCCGAAGCCCTCATTTATATCAATGGTGAAGTGGATAATGAGAAGAAATTCGAGGGTGCTCTCAAACATAATGGAGAGAATTTTTGGATGGGTGCCAGAAAATCGGATGGACTCCCTTACCACGGTCTTCTTGACGAGCTTCGCCTCTACAACCGCGGTCTCAGCCAAGAGGAGATTGAACAGAATCTTGAGGCGGAAGGGCTTGCCGTTGAACCGACCCAGAAATTGGCACTCACTTGGGGAATGATAAAGGTTTCAGAGTAGGGACATCCGTTGTGGTTGTCCCTAAAAACTGCGGATGAACGAGCAAACACGCTTTTCCATTGAAGAATTCACGCCCGACCATCCGGATTGGCGGGAGTTTGTCGCGTTTGTCAATGACTTGAACCAAGAGGATTGGGCGTTTAATCCATATTTTGAGCAGTTTTCACGCTATTTCTTGGCGGCGAAACAGGATGGAGCTATCGTTGGATTTCTTATGTTTGTTGTGTGGGACATTGGTCCTCATGACCGTGATCATCCACCCATTCAGATAGACGGAAAAACACTGAGAGAGGCGAAGATCCTCGCGTTTGGTGTGAAGGACGGATACCGACGGCAAGGCATCGGCACTGCACTTCAAGAATATACCATCCAGCAAGCGAAGTTGTTTGGCTGTTACCAAGTGCGGTCTGTCAGCGGCGAGAATCATCCTGAAAACCATCAACTTAAGCTTTCTATGGGATTTGCTGTCGAGCCGATGGAACGCGATGAAAAGTGTTTGGCTTTTGTCATGCCTCTTAAACGACGAAAAAGCAGTAACTTCTCATGAAACAATTAACGGACGCTGAGAAGCAGCAGCTTGAGGGAAAAATTAAAAAAGAACAGGAACGCCAGCAGACACTTCGGGAAACGAATCCGGACCTACCAGAATCTTTTGAAGCGGCATCAACAAAAACGCTTCTTCCAAAGAGATTTGCGACGAAGCATCTCTGGAAATACGGTCTGCTCGGAATTATTCTTTGTCTGCTTGCCTTCAACGTGTTTCAATTTCTCAGGTGGGACGATTTTGGTTCTAACAGGGGTATCAATCTCAACCTTCTGATTGCATTGATGTTACTGTTCAATCATATTGCCATTTTCTTCACAAAAACAGGGTGGAAAAGTCATGTGATGAAAACGGTCGCGTATGCTTGGATAGTATTGGTATTCGTTTACCTATACATCTCTTGGGGAGTTTAGGGATTGGATTGCTTGACAGATCGCCATTTTACGAATTTTTTAGTTAGAACTTACGCAATTTTTTGATAACCACGGACATCCCACACGCCGCTGGCGAGGTTTCAAACCTCGCCAGCGAAGGGAGCTGCGTAAGTCCTATTAGTGTACAAATGGGCTGAATTGGGAAAATATCAGGTTATGCCACTGCTTGTTCTTGTGAAACACGCTTTATCGCAGATTGATCCGAAGGTTCCTGCTAATCAGTGGAGGCTTTCTGAAAGAGGGCAGCACCTTAGCCACATACTTGCTCAGCAGTTAGCACAGTATGAGCTTGATCTCATTTTTAGTAGCGTTGAGCCTAAAGCAATAGAAACGGCGCGTATCGTAGCCACTACTCTTGAAAAGCGGATTGAGATCGTTGAAGGGTTACACGAACATGATCGAAGCAATGTAGGGTTTCTGAAGAAGAAAACGTTTGAAGCATCAGTCGCCCGATTTTTCAATCAGCCGGATCTGTTAACCTTTGGTAGTGAGACCGCAAATCAGGCGCATCACAGATTTTCGCGAGTTGTGACTGAAACAATTAAGAAATGTGACAATAAAAATATTGCCCTGATTACACACGGCACTGTCCTAACGCTTTTTGTAAGTCGCTTGGTCGGTATTGACCCCTTCGCTTTTTGGAAAGATTTAGATTTGCCGTCGTGGGTCGTTTTATCTCATCCAGATTTGGAATTAGTGAACGTATGCAAAAGTATTGACGGTCTTAATCTGGAGGAAGAATGATTAAGGCAATATTCTTTGACCTTGACGGCACACTCTGCGATTCCGATACAGCATGGGACATCGCGCAAAGAGATATGTTTCAACTTTTACGCGAGCATTATCCAGATGTTTCGGAAGAGACTCTTACAGCGGCATGGAGAACGATCCATCAAGAACTTTTTCAGCAACTCAACGCTGGAAAATGCTCTATGGCAGACGTAAGAGATTCACGTTTCCAGTGTTTATTTGAAGAATTGGATCTACCCATAGATAAGGTTATGGAAGAATTAAGCGACTTTTTCTGTTCGCGTTATCTCACAAGTTTGCATCTTTACGAAGATGTCACCGTTCTTGAGGAACTACACGCGTACCATGTCGGTATCATTACGAACGGTGCCCACGATGAGCATACTGACAGTCAACTTTCTAAAGTCCGACACCTTGGACTCAGTGAACGTATTCAATCACTAACAATTTCCGGTGAAGTCGGAATCAGAAAACCGAAGGTTGGAATCTTCAAAGTGGCTTGTGAACGTGCTGATGTTTTACCGGAAGAGGCTATGTTCGTCGGCGATACGGTTGAAAACGACATCATTGGTGCCAACCGGGCAGGTATGACAAGCGTTTTTATCGACCGAGAATCAGATGTGTTGGTGCCGAAAATAACAGGTGAACGACCGGACTACTCAATCTCAAATCTATATGATGTTTTGTCCTGCTTGTAGCACAAAACAGAAAAAAATAAGAGGGGTCTCTAATGGACAAGAGCTACAACGTTGCAATAGTTGGGTGCGGTGGAATTTCTCACATGCACGCTGGATGGTATGTGAATGAACCGAGGGCTTCTCTGACTGCGATTGCTGATATTAATGCAGAGGGGTTGAAAGCTTATGGTGAGCAGTACGGTGTCGAAAAACAGTATACCGATTACATTGAGATGCTCGAAACAGAAGAGATCGATCTGGTTTCCGTGTGTACGCGTCCGAAACTGCATGCCCCGGTTGCAATTGAGGTTGCGAAACGGGGTGTGAAAGGGATTCTATCTGAAAAGCCGATGGCGGAGAACCTCGGACAGGCGCGGGAGATGCTTGAAACCTGTTCGCAACACGGTGTGAAATTAGCGATTGACCATCAAGTCCGGTTTAGCGCGCCCTACGAAGCCGCCAGACAGATGATAGCCGAGGGTGTTATCGGTGATATCTTTCGCATCCATGCTGTTTGTGGTGGTGGTGACCTGAAAGACAATGCCACACATACTGTTGATCTTATGCGATATGTCTATGGTGACCGCGCCGTAAGTTGGGTGATCGGTCAGATTGAACGCATCGGCACACCGACTAAATACGATTTACACTCTGAGGATTTCGCTGTCGGTTACTTCAAGTTTGAAGACAACGTTCGGGCTATCATTGAATCGGGCAGCGATACCGCTCCCGGTTATCACCACATCTACTGCTATGGGACGGAAGGTGAGCTTGAATTGGCTGCTCCGGGCGGTCCCTCTATCCGCTACCGCACCTCAGAATCGGGTGGAGATTGGGTAACACCGGAACTCCCGTCAGAAAGCAATCCTGTGCGAGACATGATTGCGGCTATTGAAGAGGATCGGGAACATCGCTCAAGTGGTCATCAGGGATACGCGACGCACGAGCTGCTCATGGCGATTTATGAGTCGTCTCGGAAGCGGCAGCGTATTCAGTTACCCCTTGAAGAGATGGAATCACCCTTAACGTTGATGATTGAGGATGGATGGATATAGCATAACGTCGGTTTGACTTAAACACTTACATCTACTTCCATTGTTATTTGCTTGACCTGGCTGATGCGAGGTGTCCACATGAAAGCGTTATTTATTGATGACCATGATGTTGAGGAAGTCAACAATCTCGCCCGGAAACTACACCCGCTGCAAAAGTTCGACAAGAACGTTGTGCTTCGACCTGAACACCGTTGGGAAAACTGCGGTATTATGATGTGGACAACCCCGGCGTGGGTTCCGGATGAAGCAATTTTCAAGGTGCTTTACTATGCCAGTTCGGAGTCAGATGATCCGGAGGTTAAACTTGACGTAACGGGTGCCCCGATTGGTGGACGGAGTTTTATCTGTTATGCAACCTCGGAAGACGGTGTGAACTGGGAGAAACCAGCTTTGGGACTTCAGGATTATGATGCCCTCACGTGGAGAGGCACCGCGATTGGCACAGAGAACAACATCCTACCGACGGGAGTACCGCTGGGACCGATCTACGATCCGCATGACTCCAATGAACAACGCCGCTACAAAGGCATGGGATGGGGGAAAGGGGGTGGCGGATTGACACCAGCAGTTTCCCCCGATTGTCTTCACTGGACATACCTTGATACACCAGTTGTTCCAAGTTCAGACGAGGCGCATTTCGGTTATGACGAGGAGGAGGGTCTATTTATCGCGACCGTCAAGCACGCTGGACCCGATGGCAGATCACCTTATGGACGCAGCTTCTGTTTGAGTACCAGCGAGGACTTTGAGAACTGGAGCGGGTTGGAACTTGTTTTTCATGCCGACCAGATTGATCAGGAGAACGGGGAGGAACGGATACGAAAATTTATTGAGGATCCCGATTATCTCACCCCGATATACAACCGACCTGAAGAATGGCGCACCGACGTTTATAATTTTCCGGTGTTTCGCTATGAGGGGTTGTATCTGGGGTTACCTGTGATGCACCACTGGACTGGGAAGCATCCGCCGCTGTATGAAAACGTGGACAGTCGCAAGTCGGTGGAACTGGCTTCGAGTCGAGATTTACGACAGTGGGAGCGGGTCGCGAACCGCACGCCGTTTATTGAATTATCACCTGTAGGAGATGGCAGTGCTTACGATACAGGGCAGATCTCGGTCGTCAACGGACCGATTAGACGTAACAATGAGTTGTGGTTCTACTATCTCGGCGTTCGTCACCGCAGTCAACCTTTGACAGACGTAATGAACAGAAAATACCTCAATAACTTTGCCATGGCACTTGCAAAGCTTCGCGTTGACGGTTTTGTGTCGCTCAAGGGGGGTATTGAATGGGGTTCGGTGCTGACCAAGCCGCTGGTTGTGGAGGGTAGCGAACTGCGCATTAATGTGGACGCTTGGCGCGGGCGGGTTAAAGTAGAGGTGCTCAATGCGGACGATGGACAGTCCTTCCCTGGGTACACCTTCGACGAAAGTATCCCGGCAATGGTCGATAGTATTGACGAACCGGTACGCTGGAGGGAGAAGGCTGACCTCGCTGAGCTACGTGGCAGGACTGTGCGTCTTCGCTTTTCCGTGCTTCAGGCGGAACTTTATGCGTTCTGGTTTACTGGGTGATTTGGTCCGCTAAATATTTGTGGGCAACCACAAGGGTTGCCCCTACAGATACCATAATCCATATTTATGGGCAACGGCAAGGGTTGCCCCTACAGGCATTTCGGGTAAGCACAACCGATGTTTAGGGCAACCACAAGGGTTGCCCCTACAGTTCAATTCTCCTGAAAGGAATAACAGGACTATGAACACAGCCATCGAAAAGACAGAAGCACTTATACATTCTACACGAGTATTGGATGCAATGTATGCGGATGATCCTTATCGACCGTGTTATCACTTCACCCCGCCGTTCGGTTGGATGAACGATATCAACGGTTCGATCTTTTGGAAGGGACGGTACCATATCTTCTATCAGCACAATCCTGAGGGTGGCTATTGGAAATGGATGCAGTGGGGGCACGCGTCGAGTGTTGATCTGGTGCATTGGGTGCATCATCCAATCGCTTTAACGCCTGATCTCGACGGACCGGATCGTAACGGCTGCTTCAGCGGTGGTGCCCTCGTGAATCTGGAGGATGTCCCGACATTCATCTACCATGGAGTCCCGGACGGAACGTGTATCGCAACGAGTGATGATGACTTGCTCATTACGTGGGACAAACATCCAGCCAATCCTGTGATTCCGGTCCCAAAACCCGGTGAGGAAGGGCATGGCGAATATATTGTGTTTGATCCGTGTGCCTGGGTGGAAGGCGATACCTATTATGCGCTCATCGGGAACACGATACCCGGACAGAGTGGAGACGGAACTGCTCTGTTTAAGTCGTCTAATCTTGTGGATTGGGAATTTGTGCGCTCCTTTTATCAATCGCGGCGCGAGTGGACAGATGCAAAAGAGGACTGTGCCGTCCCTGATTTCTATTCATTAGGTGATAAGTACATGCTGCTGTTTTGTAGCCATTGGCAAGGCACGCAGTATTACCTCGGCAGATTTGAAAACGAGCGGTATTATGTCGAAAATTATGGACGGATGAGTTGGGAGGGCGGACTGCTCGGTGGACCGCGTTCGCTGTTGGACGCGCAAGGACGCCGTATCTTTTTCGATTGGATTCGCGAGATTCGCGGGGTTGATCAGGAACGTGCGTCGGGTTGGTCCGGGGTGATGACAGTACCACGAATTCTTTCCCTCGCTACCGATGGCAGTTTGCAGATTAAACCGGTGCCAGAGTTAGAGTGCCTACGGATGAACCCGAAGGCACTTGAAAATATTACCTTGAACACCGATGATGAGATGAATTTAGAAGAGGTTCAGGGGAATTGCCTTGAGTTGGCTGTCGAAATTGACCCCGGCGATGCAACTGAGGTGGGCGTTCAAGTGCTCTGTTCACCAGATCAAGCTGAACGAACCGGAGTTCTGTATGTTCCGGCGGAAAGAACGTTAAAAATTGACATCAGTCGTTCTACCTTAAACGAAGCCATTCAGTATCCACACTACCGAGACGCAGGAGGCAATGCGAGATTGCCAGAATCGGAGCGGTTTGTTGACGCACAGCGTGCACCTTTCGCACTAAAAGACAGCGAAACACTTCAACTCCGCATCTATGTTGATAAGTCTGTGGTTGAGGTATTCGCGAACGGTAGGCAGTGCATTACACAACGCGTCTACCCAACGCGAGCCGACAGCATCGGTGTAAAATTAGTGAGCCGTGGTGGGCAGGCACATTTCCGATCCGTTCAGGCGTGGGAAATGGCACCCGCATTTTGAGACTCCTTATCATCGGGGTTCGTGAGACTTGGTAGGTTGCTGATTTTGCAACTTTTTAGGATATAGAGAAACGTAATGATTGACCCGAAGTTAAGCAGTAAGGTTGCCCTAATTACAGGTGCCAACCACGGCATCGGTGCTGCAACAGCGTTGGCACTCGGCAAACAAGGTGTAAAGATATTCGCATCCTTTTTTCGTCCATCGTGCCAATACAGTGAAGCAGAATTAAAACGCGCCGAAAAAGCAGGAATAGGTGGAGATACCTATTACCGAGCCATGCAACAAAAGCCTATTTCTCAACTTGTCGACGAGTTTAGAGGCACCGGAATGACAATATCTGTTTTAGAGGTGGACCTTGCTGATGAAACAAATATCTCAAAACTTTTCGATGTATGTGAAGAAGAATTGGGTCCTGTTGATATCCTAATTAACAATCATACCCACTGTGTACTGGAGACTTTTGATCCAGAACAAATTTCAACAGATGGAAGCGGTGTTTTCTTATCCACTGCTGCAAACATTGATGCCCACTTCGTTATTAATTCCCGAGCGTATGCATTGATGATGCAAGCATATCTGAATCAATACCTTGAAAATGGGCTGAGTTGGGGACGTATTGTAAATACCAGTACGGATGCTGCACACTGCCACCCCCTGAACATTAGTTACGCTGCCAGCAAACACGCAATTGAATCTTACAGTCGCTCTGCAGCGTGTGAGTTAGGGAAATACGGTATTACGGTAAATGTGATTGCACCAGGACCGGTGCAAACAGGTTACATTGTACCGGCGGATGAAAAGACGATTGCAAAATCTACACCGTTAGGGAGGGTCGGCACACCTGAAGATGTGGCTGATGTTACAGTCTTTCTCTGTTCTGAACAGGCGCGCTGGCTCACAGGACAGTTACTGTATGTTGGCGGTGGTTACCGAATTCCACAATAAATATGTAGCGTATTTTCGGCTGGTAAACTAAAATGTTAATCTGAACTTTTGAGGTAACATAATGGCTTATGAGATTCCGAAAACAGTTTTAGGTCGCACAGGTCTGACGGTTACGCGACTCGGTAGCGGGGGCGCGTATTGTGAATCCGTTGAGGGTTATCGGAAAGCGATTGATGCCGGTATCAATTATATGGATACAGCACGATCCTACAGAGATGGCGAGGATGAGAAGGTCATCGGAGCCGCTATAAAGGGACAACGCGATAAACTCATTCTTGCGACGAAAACCGCTAAACGCGATGCAAAAGGTGCACGGGCAGAACTTGAAACATCGTTATGGATGCTTGGCGTTGACTACATTGATATTTATCAGCTGCATCACCTGAACTCGCAAGGGGAACGAGAGCAGGCGTTGGCACCCGACGGCGCATTGGAAATGGCGCAGAAGGCACGAGATGAGGGACTTATCCGCTTTATCGGTGTTACCGGACACGATTGGATTGAGATACAACACGCCGTTGACACAGGATTCTTTGACACCGTCCTCTGTTGGTATAACTGTGCGATGAAAACGCCAGAGGATACAGTTTTCCCTGCTGCTGACAAGCATAATACCGGTGTCGTCATTATGAATGCTTCGCGCAATGACAGGCTTTTTGGGGACGCAGGCGCGCCATCTCCAGAGCAGTTCTACCGATATGTGCTCAGCCATAAGAGTGTAAATCTGACGATCATGGGATTGAGGGACGTTGAACGATTCCATCGGATTGCAGAGGCACTCTCCGAGCAAGAAACCTTGACATCGGAAGAACAAGCGGTTTTGGAAGAATATGGAGCACGGCGGCTCGAAGAAGGCGCGCTGACATAACTCCGATGCTGAAGTGACGGAACGAGTGAATTTGCTAACAAACGACTGGAATTTCAATGGATAAAAGCGCACCAGATCAGACGAATGAGCGTTCAGAAGAGTCTTATCCGCACGAAAAGCGCAATTTAATTGTATTCGCGCTAAACCAGATTTTGATGCGTCTCGGTTGGATGTTCAAATCCGAGTCTGTGGTCATTCCAGCGTTTATTGATGTCTATACTTCGTCTGGAACCATCCGTGGGCTGCTACCGCTCATTCTGCGAATTGGACAGAGTTTGCCCCAGTTTCTGGTCGCGCAACGTGTCGCCCGAATG
Organism: Candidatus Poribacteria bacterium; assembly: GCA_026702755.1. NCBI lineage: Bacteria > Candidatus Poribacteria > Candidatus Poribacteria bacterium. The sequence continues at coordinate 49,631 of JAPPBX010000054.1, forward strand.
CCGAAAAAGCAGGGGTTCTTCATTCTCACAGGATTCGGGTTCGCGATTCAGTGGTTCGTGTTGTCTGGGATATTAAGCCTGACACGCTGGTCAGCAAACGTTATTGTCGTTGTTTTTCTCGTGCTGTGTACCCTGCACTGGCTCGCGGTTGGTTGCAATCATCTGGCTACCGGAACGCTACAGGGCAAACTCATCAGTCCTGAAAAACGGGGGCGGTTACTCGCCTATTCCAATATCATCGGTTGTACACTCGCGATTGGTGTCGCTTTTTACCTCTTACCGCGTTGGCTTTCTGGGGATGCTCCACGTTATGCGATGCTCTTTAGTGCAACAGCCTTTTTCTTTGGGGTCGCAGCAGCAGTCAGTTTCTGGTTTAGAGAACTCCCTTCACGTCCAGAGGGCACGGCACCTTTTTTCAGATTTCTCGGCGACGCGCTCCTATCGTTGCGATACGACAGAAATTTTCGGCGGTTTGCAATCGTTATCCTGCTGTTTTACTCAATCTGGCCCCTTTTCCCACACTATACGGTTTTTGGAAAGCGGACATTAGGGTTAGTTCCTTCTGGTTTCGTCACGTTGATAATTGCACAAAATGCGTCCAATGCTATCGGTGCCGGTATCATGGGCAACATCGCAGACCGCTCAGGGAACCGATTCGTCTTGCGTATTTTGATATTAATCAGTGCCTGTATGCCACTGTTGGCGGTTGGTATTAGTCGAATGCCGTCTGGTGCGCAGTTTTATTGGATTATCTTTGCTCTTATGGGATTCACACCGGTGTCAGCGCGCATTGTCACAAACTATACGCTTGAAATTGCACCACAGGAGAAACACCCGCAATATCTCGGTGTGATGAGTCTTTTTCAGGCGATTCCGTTGTTCGTTTCCCCTTTGATTGGGGCGTTAATCGAGGAGTTCGCTTTTGAACCGGTTTTTATCGGGTGCGGTATCCTTGTTTTGTTAGGGTTTTTGCTAACTTTCCGATTGGCTGAACCGCGATTTAGCCAAAGCTCGTAAGAATCGGTGTTCCGTTGTGGGGATATTGTTGGAACGTAAAGTTTATTTTCCTGGCTGAACGGTTTTATCCAAGTCCCAGAGGAGAATAGTATCATCATGACCGCTGCTGGCGAGGGTTTTTCCATCAGGTGAGAATCGCAATGCCCTGACGGTACTTGTGTGTCCAGTGAGAGTTGCCAGTATCTGTCCACTTGGAATTTCCCACAGACGAATTGCGTCAGAGCGACCTTGCGTGTGATCATACACACTGCCACCCGCGAGGATTTTCCCATCAGGTGAGAATGCCACAGCGAACACTGTGTTTGTATAGGTTTGGAGCGTAAGGATTTCGTTACCGGTGATGGCATTCCATAGCCGGATCGTCATATCGTCGCTGCCACTCGCAAGGGTTTTCCTATCGGGTGAAAACGCGAACGTCCAGATATCGCCTTTATGTTCAGTGATTCGATACATTTCGCGACCAGTTGCGACATCCCGTATCTGAATGTGCTTTCGGTCTTCGTCAATCTTTGCTGAGATTACGCGATTGGGTAAATTCGGGGATCGTTTTCCGAGCGTTTCTTTAAGGTCAGGTGCTGAAATTTGGACACCGGTGATTGTATCCCAAAACAGCAGTTGATCTTCGCTACCATAACGCACAAGCCGACTGCTAAGTGTCTGTCCATCATCAGAAAACGCCAGTACGTCGGCACCTCTGCCGTGCCCTGTGGCGAAAGTAGAGAGATATGTTCCTGTTGCCGTGTCCCACTGGTGAATTGTGCCGTCCCAGCTGCCAGTTAAGATAGTATCACCATCAGGGGAAATCGCTAAGGCTTCATGTTGATCCGTATGTTTTGTGTAAATGGATTGAAGACGTTCACCAGTTTCTGTGTTCCATACGTGGAGGTCTTCGTTTTCTCCTTTCCAAGACCGCCAGTCGAAACTGATGAGTGTTTTGCCATCGGGAGAGAACACCAAGTGTTTCGTGGAATGCTTTATCGTAAGGGGTGCCTGGGGTTTGCCTTTTTGGAGTGTATATAATATGATGTTATCTATTGAAGCACTGGCAAGCGTTTTCCCATCAGGTGAAAATGCCAACTTATCAATGCCGCCCCGTTTGTGATCTCTCAGGGTTGAAAGTTTTCGTCCGTTTTCTGAATCCCAGAGTCGTAGAATTCCATCCCGATGTCCGCTCGCAAAGATTTTCCCATCGGGTGAAAAAGCGAGTGCTCCAATAGCATTTGGATATGTTACGGTTCTATGCTTATCAAAAGAAATTTGGAGTCTGCGCATCAAGTTGTCCGTGTATAGGGTGTGGCGTTCAAGTTGTTCGCCTGTCTCTGTATCCCAGAGGATCAGCGTACTTTTCCATGTGTCGCCACTGACGACGGTTTTTCCGTCGGGAGACACTGCAATGGCTTCAATTCCGCCCAAGTGTCCAGCGAAAACGGCGGTCTGTTTGCCGGTGTCTATGTCCCACAATCGGACTGTTTTATCGGAACTTCCACTTGCGAGGAAACGTCCGTCTGCGGGGAAATCCAATGCGGTAACCCTACCCGTGTGTCCCGTCAGGAGAGCGAGTTCCTTTCCAGTCTGCGCCTCGTATATCCAAATGCCTATATCCGTTGCGACTGCTATGCGGTTACCATCTGGTGTATATTTGATGTCATGCAAGTTGCCTTTTCCGAGCCGAAATTTGACACCTTCGGGAAGTTGCCATTGATTATAATCTTCTGCTGAGAGATTTGGAATGAACTGGAGTGAAATAAAAAATAGTATGAGAGCGATACGTTGTGTCATTTCTTAATTCCTTTTTCTTTTTTGAGGCACTTGTCTGTAGAAGTCTGTTTGGCAATCGAAACGTCTTACAGAAGTATAACATTACCGACTTTAGATTGTCAAACGGCACGGCAAAACGTCCCTGTTTTCCATAGACTTAGCTTCATATCTATGATAACATGTCCACCAAGTGAAAGTTGTTTCGCTGATAGTTGTGTTTGAACCTTGCATTTCATTGAAGAGGACGGACAGAGATGGGTTTAATCTTTTGTAGAAGGGGTTTGCAACCCCGATGAAGGAGGAACACCGCTATGCTAAAAACAATAGCGTGCCCAATTTGTGGTACTCAAGTCGAATACGCTATCGAAAATTCGCCCGATTGGTACCGAGATCCATCCCTACCCGTCTACCGAATTGATTGTCATGAGAAATGCAGACGGTATTGGCTTGCAGCAATTTCTGACCCGCGACCACAAATCGACCCAGCTATTCTGTCCGTCCTTGATGAACTAAATGATAAACAACGGATGTTTATCTCCGAATCAACACAGCGTGTTTGTGACACCGATAGTTGGGTAATTTATGACAGTAGTGAATTCCAACGACTTGTCAACGATTATCACTATGCAAAGGCGGCTATTATGCTGTATGGATGGCGTAATGCCACCTTCCAGGTCAGCGGTACCGGATTGGATGCTGAGAACCGGCTGTTTTTTGTAGAGAGTGAGGGCACACGGTGGACCCTGAGACTCCATCAGCTTGGAACTTCTGTCGATAAAGTCCGCTCTGAAATCTATTGGTTAAAAGCACTGTGGAATAAGGCGAAGGTCAAGACCTTATCCCCGGTGCAGGGATGTGACGGAGAATCGGTTCAATGTCTCTCTGGAAACGCTCTACCGGTGCGATATGCTACCGCCTACAATTGGATTCCCGGCAAGACGCTTAACCTACTCTCCGAGGCTGAAAAAACGCCTGAACTGATTCGGAGTCTTGGGACCATGCTGGGTCGCATGCACGCTCTCTCGGAGACCTTAAAACTGCCGCACTGGTTCACTCGTCCTCGATATGACATTGACTGGATCAATCTGAAAGTTAAGAAGGCATTTGGAACGGATTACAAGCTTTATTCATCAAGGGAGCACGAAAAACTCTCCACCGTTTCTTCGCGCTTCTCGCGGTTTGCCACGGAACATGGGGAAGGTAGACACGTTTTTGGACTCATTAACTTGGATTTTGAACCTCATAATATCGTTATTTCGGAGACACAGCCCTGTCCAATCGACCTGGTCCACTTGGGGTTTGGTTATTACATTTCAGATATTCTGAATGTTTCGCGCTGTTTTGATACGGACGAACAGCCGATTTTCTTCGAGGCGTATCAAGAAATTCGATCACTACCGAAAGATTACCGTCAACAGTTTGCTTTATTTGATGATATAGGCTTACTGTAATCCAGTGGGTAAGTCTACCCCTAACAAGAATAGATGGAATGGTAGACATGCAAAATTGGAAAAAGATGGTGCAGGAGGAAGGCAATCATGACAAGGAAAATGTCATGCCCATTTTGTCAAACCCAAGTTGAATATGCTATTGAGAATTCTCCTGATTGGTATCGCGATCCGTCTCTACCGGTCTACCGGATCGATTGTCATGATAAATGTAGGCAGTACTGGCTTGAAGCAATTTCTGACCCACACCCACAGATTGATCCCACCATTCTTGCCTTCTTGGATTCACTTGATGACGAACAACGAACCTTTATATCTGAATCGACACGGCACGCTTGTGACAACGGCATTTTGATAGTTTATAACGGAAACATTTTACAATACCTTATCACCGATTGGCACTACGCAAAAGCGGCTGTTGTGTCGTATGCGTTGAATAACGTTTCATTCCGAATTAGTGGTCTTGGATTTGATTTTGCGAATATATTGTTTTTCTTAGAGGCTGAGGACGCTCGGTTCACATTGAGACTCCATCGCGCTGGAACCTCTATCCATGAAATTCGATCTAAAATCTATTGGTTAGAGGCTCTTTGGAACAAGGGACGCGTCAAGACCCTCTCCGCTATTCCAGGACGTGATGGCGAAATGCTCCAATGCATCACTCCAAACGACCTACCTTCACGCTATGCAACTTTGTACGATTGGATTTCCGGTGAGACGCTTAGCGCACTCTCTGCAGCGGAAAAAACGCCTGAACTGATTCGCGGTCTTGGGAACATGGTTGGTCGCATGCACTTTGTGTCGAAAACGTTGGAATTACCGCACTGGTTTACCCGTCCTCGGTACGACATAGACTGGATTATCTCTAAGGTTGAAAAGGCACTTGAAAGTGATCACACAGACGCTTCAGCGGAGGAGTTTGCAAAACTCTCCTCACTTTCTTCGCGCTTCTCACGGTTTGTTGCGGAACACGGAGAAGGACGGGACGTTTTTGGGCTGATTCACTCGGATCTGGAACCCCATAATATCGTTGTTTCGGATGGACAGCCCTGCCCAATTGACGTGCGCGAATTTGGGTTCGGTTATTATCTCTCAGATATTCTGACGCTTTCACACCATTTTAGTGAAGATGAACAACTGATTTTCTTTGAGGGGTACCAAGAAATCCGCGCACTTCCGACAGATTATCGTCAACATTTAGCTCTATTTGAAGAGTTGCACACACTGTAACCCAACGGGTAAGTCTGATACTTTGTCAAGTTCACATTATAGATGATCCTGTTTGTAGTAGGGCAATTCATTGTCCGTTGTTGACCTTTGTGAACATCTTTAGAAAAGAACCACTGATCAGATAAATTACGGCCCTGACGGCTGATTATTGACGGCTGAAAACTGAATGTGTTACACTGGCAAAACCATTTTTTGACAATTTAACTTTTTTGTGGTACACTTTAATTTACTCTTGGGTAATTTATGTTAAGTACAACTTTGCTGTTATAATCTGTCCACCCATAAGTACTCGGAGTCTAACATTGTGCAATCTGAAAGCATTGAAATAAACGATTTTACGACGAACCAGTTAGTAGGTTCGCGGGGATATGGATCATGGCTAAGTCCGTTAAAGCACTCATCACGCCAGAAGTTCTCAAGTGGGCGCGTGAAAGACGCATTAGATTAGAGATTGATTACGCGGCAAAAAGATTGAAGATTAAGTCCGAAGACCTTGAAGCATGGGAAAACGGGACCGAACAACCCACTTTCGCGCAGCTAAAGAAAATTGCGAAACTCTATAAAACCCATATTTCTATATTCTATCTGTCGGAACCGCCTACCGATTTTCAGCCACTCACAGATTATCGAGTACTGCCCGAACAACTTGTCACGGATGAAGAGCAGGTCTATAGATTGAATGCTAACATCATTGAAGCGTTTGAAAGGCGCGAGACCCTTATTGAACTGTACGAATTGTTAGAGGCACCGCCTCCGGAGGTTACACTAAATGTTAACAAGTATGAAAATCCGGGGCAAGCAGCGCGAAAAATAACAGAATTTCTTGAGCTCAATAGGGTACAACTACAAAGAGCGAATGACCAATATGCTGCGTTGAAATTTTGGAAACAGATTATTGAAGCAAAAGGCATCCTCGTCTGTCAAACATCTGTGAACACACATCTTTCTGTTGAACTGAAAACAGTACGTGGATTTTGCATTGCCCAGAGACCTTTCCCCATAATCGTGGTGAACCCCAAAGATAGTCCGTACGGTCGTATTTTCACACTCATTCACGAGTTAGTCCACATTGCACTCGGGGAAAGTGTCATCCAGAATACTGGATTTGAAGAGGTAAATACCCTGAATCTGGATCCTATTGAAGTTTTTTGCAATCAGGTGGCCGCCGATTTTTTAGTTCCAGAGAGTGAATTGCTTGAGATCGTAAATTTGGAGACGTTCCAAGAAGATTTACCTGGAATCTCCAAATTCTTCCATGTCAGTCCTGAAGTTATTATGCGGCGATTACTAACACTCGAAAAAATCTCGCGACGTAACTACCAAATGTACAGAAATCGTCAATTGGCAAAGTATAGGGACGCTCCAAGACAAACGGGTGGATCTGCCCCTTACCATAATCGGCTTCTCAATACTTCCGGTGAACATTTCGCACGAACTGCTTTTACAGCTTATTACGAACAGAAAATTACACGCGCTGAACTCGCCTCCGTTCTTTCTAATTCTGACACAAAACATCTTGCTAAAATCGAGAGTGCTATCTTTGTATGAATTCGTTGCTTAACCAAGGCCAGGTAATTTACAGTCTTGATACGAGCGCGCTGATCGCCGCTTTTCATGAACGATACCCCATCGAAAACTTTCCTTCTTTTTGGCGTAAAATTGAGGCTCTGATAAAAAACGGTCAACTGAAAATGTCGCAAATTGTTTTTGACGAAGCGATGAGAGATACAGAGATCAAGCAATGGTGCGATGAGAATCAATTAAAGCCAGACTTTCAAGTGGTTATTGATGAATCAGTGCAGGAGCAAGTCAGTGAAGTCCTATCGGAATTTCCAAGATTGGTGGACAATCGGACAGGGAAATCAGGTGCCGACCCGTGGGTTATTGCGTTGGCACTCACTATTGAGAACTGTGTTGTCGTAACAGAAGAAAACCCTACACATAGCCAAAATAGACCGAAAATTCCTGATGTTTGCGTTCATTTTAATCTTCAGTGTTTCAAAATAGTAGACTTGATAGAAAAAGAAAACTGGATCTTTTAATCCCGAAAAAAAGTAAAGTAATTCGACCAAATTTACAGAAGCATTGAGTTTTCGATTCTTTAGTCTGGTTTTCATCCAGCCGCTGGATGCTAATTGCTATGGTCTCTTGGTCGGTCCAGTTTCCTAACCTCACCAGATTGTTAAAAAAGACATTAAACCAGGCAATTTCAAACTGAATGGCTCTGTGAAACACGCCCGTTGTGATTGACTTGTGTTCACGTTTATGATAACATGTCTGCCCAAAGGACACGGAATATCTAAGGAGCCGACACATGGAACACCGCTATCTTTTCCTTGACCTGCAGTACATCACCCGCATCGAGGGGTTGTATCGGCGGATGCACCAACCGCAACGGCATCCCGATAACCCGGTTTTGCGCGGTGAGCATCCGTGGGAGAGTGTCGCATCCCTCTACGGCACGGTGCTTTACGACCCGCAGGATTCACTCTTCAAAATGTGGTATCTCACAGGACCTTACGCGGATGGTATGGTGAAAGTCCGTCAACGGGACGCGCTCGGCAATATAACGCTCCTTGCTTATGCGACTTCAACCGATGGGGTGCACTGGGAAAAACCTATCTTAAATCAGGTCGATTTTGAAGGCAGTACCGAGAACAATCTGGTTGACATCGGACGCACAAACTGTGAGGGTGCAGCTATCATCTACGATGAAGGTGAGACCGACCCTGCGCGTCGTTACAAGGGTTTTTATTGGGAGCACGGCGGAATCGACACCTTTGTTGAATACGAGGGACGCACGATCTGGGGACACGGTGAAGGAGACGGCATGTGGATGTCGTTTTCACCGGACGGCGTTCATTGGACGGACTGCGAAACCAATCCCGTCATTCCGCTCGGTAGCGACACAACCCAATCCTTGGTGTGGGACCCAAAGATACAGAAGTACGTTGTATTTGGACGGTTCGGGGCAGGTGGTCGCAAAACGGCTCGCGCTGAAAGTCCTGACGCGATTAACTTTAGTGAACCGAAACGTGTGTTTGCGTGCGATGAGGTCGATGAAGAAGGCACCCAGATTTACGGTATGCCGATCAACATCTACGAAGGTGTCTATCTCGGTATGATCTGGATCTATCGTGAAGGCGTTGATGGCACGATTGACACCTCGCTCGCTATGAGCCGTGATGGTATCCGCTGGCAACGCGTCTTGGATCGTCAGACATTCCTGACGCTCGGAGAACCGGGGAGTTGGGAAGACGGCATGGCGCGGATTAGTCAGAATTTCATCACACATAACGATCATATCTATTTCTATTACGGTGGTGTCAACGGACCACACACCGGCAGGAAGTTCAAGCAGGTCGAGCGTAAGCACAAAACTATGCTCGGCTTGGCAACGTTACGCCGTGACGGATTCGTTTCCCTTGATGCTGGTGAAACCGAAGGGTGTATGCTGACGAAACCGTTGACGCTTGATGGTAGGAAGCTACACCTCAACACCGATGCGAGTCAAGGCTACGTCACCGTCGCTGTCACTGATGATATAGGTGTTCCTTTGGAGAATTATACCTCACATCAAAGTGTCGGGAATCAATTGGATATAGAAATTGAATTTAATCATTCGTTAGCGGCACTTAAAGGGAAAGAGGTACGGCTCCGGTTTCAACTCAGGAACGCGAGTCTGTATTCCTATTGGTTCGCTTAGAAATACGATCTCTATGAGAGGTGTCATCTATGGCAATCAAGAGTATCCTCTTTGATTTGGACGATACCCTTGTTGTAGAGGGTGCCGCTGCGGACGCAGCCTTTCTGGCGACGTGTGAGCGTGCATACGAGAAACACGGCATTGATCCAGAAGCACTTCATCAATCAGTCCGCTACCATGCCCGCCAATTGTGGCGTGCATCTACAACCATTAGTTACTGCCGTGCTATTGGTATCAGTTCATGGGAGGGATTGTGGGCGCGTTTTCTCGGTAGCGACCCAAATCTAAAGCGTCTTCGCACATGGACTCCTACCTATAGACGTGAAGCATGGTTCCGTGCCCTTGCTGACCACGGCGTAAGTGACTTATCCTTTGCTGAAGAATTGTCTGCTACCTTTCTATTAGAACGGCGTGCGCGGCATACGCTCTTTTCCGATGTTGAAGACAGTCTAACACATCTTCGCGATATCTACCAATTAGCACTCGTCACCAATGGCGCGCCCGACCTACAGCGTGAAAAAATTCAAGGTACTAACTTGGTACGATTCTTTGACACAATCCTGATTTCGGGAGAAGTAGGTGTCGGGAAGCCGGATTGCCGAATCTTCAGACTGGTACTTGACGCACTTGCCGCTTCGCCACCTGAAACGGTGATGGTTGGAGATAGTTTAACGCGGGACATCTTGGGCGCGCAACGTGCTGGACTCAAAGGAATTTGGCTGAACCGCTCAGGGAGTGATGCGACCGATCAAGTTACACCGGATGTTCAGATTACAAGCCTGAGTCAATTGCATAAGCGACTGTTAACCTTGGACAATGTAAACCTAAATCATCTCTAAGGCGTTATATAATATGGGTGTGGCTTAGACCCGTAGGTTGGGTTGAACGGGAACCTCCTCTTGAATTTTTTATTAAACTTATTGCTTTTTCCCTAAAAACACTATATAATATCAGTCATATATAGACTTTATAATTTTTGATAATTTAAATTATGATAATAAATTAACTATTTATAACCTAAGTTGCTGGTTATCCGTCTAAGCGAAACTCAACATCTCACTTTTATCAAACTTACGTTTTATTCTCTAACTCAAAGAGGGTTTTCAACTTCAGTTATGAAATTTAATCCTGGAGGGAAAAGATGAAACATATCTATCACAAAGAAGATGCCGAAGTCGTACGAATTGAAGGCGAGGCACCGCGCACCTTATACACCCTCGTTGAACCGAATACCGTTGGTACTGAACATTTCTCAATGGGGTTAGAAGAGGTTGACCCCAATAGCGAGATTCCTATGCACTCACACAGCGAAGCGGAAGAGATTATTTTTGTCTATGGTGGACAAGGGAAGGCGTATGTCGGTGATGAAGTCGCCGACCTAAAACCCGGCACGGTGATCTATCTCCCACCGAATGTCGAACACCGCTTTGTCAACACAGGCGATGAACCGCTCTGGATCACGTGGACGCTTTCACCACCCGGCTTTGAGAAGCAGATTCGACGGATTGCAGACGGCTCCGCCGGAATGGAAGTTTTCAGCGAATCTGAGTAAAAAATCTCTGAAACGTCAGTGCTGAAGATTTGTTAAGTCTGCCCCATTTTGTGCATGAGGGTATGAAATATGTACCTTTTCGTGCAGCATTTTCCGAAAGTATGGCGAAAACCCCGTCAATATAGTAGTATTCAGACTGGCACGCTATTTGCTAAGGTTTTTATAAGGTAAGAAATTCCTGCATTGTGAGATGAAAATATTGCACCTTTTTTGCCCCTAAAGTGCGTCACTTAAGGAACGCCACAGATATTTATAGTAAAACCTACAATTAATTGAGGGTGTTTCATAAATCATTAATATTCTATCGAAAGACAGTTTTAATGTGTGTG
>JAPPBX010000055.1 GCA_026702755.1 Candidatus Poribacteria bacterium
GTCAGTGCTTCCGAGATCTCATTTTACAGAGGAACTGCAAAAAAAGGTACCCTTAGCTACTGCTATAAACACAGAAAAAGCCCGATCAGAACTGATTGTCGCCGATGTGTTGTTTGAACTTCGCGAACACTGCAAGGGCAGTATCAGTCTCTTTTCTGGGATCGACTTTAATGTTGATGCTGAAAACGGCTTGACGGGTGTATGCGACTTCCTCATAAGCCTCTCTCCAAGGCAATTGCTTGTAGATGCCCCCGTCATCGTCCTTGTAGAAGCAAAGAAAGAGGATCTGACCGGCGGACTCGGACAGTGTATTGCCGAGATGCTCGCAGCCCAACGCTTTAACGGAGAAAAAGGAAATAACATTCCTTGCATTTATGGAGCCGTCACATCAGGAACAGACTGGCTATTCCTTAAATTGGCGGAAAAATCTGTGTACGTTGATTTGACCGTCTATCAAATTGCGCAATGTGAAAAAATTCTTGGTATCCTTACGAGTATGGTCAATCAAAAAGCGTAATGGACAGGACTTACGCACTCCCCTGGTAGGTGCGGTTTCTAACCGCACCGAACCCTGATAGAAAGTGCCTTCATCATATCAAAATGGGCGTTCTGATCCAATTTTGCGTAAGTCCTGATGGAGAAAAAATGATAGCATTAAGTGTAAATGTAAACAAAGTCGCAACATTGCGAAACTCACGAGGTGGCGATATTCCGGACATACGCACTGCAGTTGATACTTGCGTCGCCGCTGGCGCGCAGGGGATCACGGTGCATCCCCGCGAAGACCAACGACATATCACACCAACAGACGTGCAGGACATCGCCGAACGATTAATAGAAATCAACACCCGAAAATCACCTACTATCGAATATAACATTGAAGGCGATCCGAGACCTGACCTCATTGATATGGTACTTCAGACGAAACCGACGCAGTGCACGCTCGTCCCTGTTGTGGCGGGTGAGGTAACAAGCCATACCGTTTGGGACATTCACAAAGATGGCGATACGTTGAAACCGATCATCGCAGCCTTGAAAGATGCGGGTATCCGTGTCAGTCTGTTTAGTGGAACGGATGTGGAGCAGATAGCGATGAAGCGTGACATCGGTGCGGATCGCATTGAACTCTATACTGCGCCTTACGCCATGGCAAAAACCGAGACAGAAGTTGAACACGAATTCGGATCGCTAAAGAACGCGGCACTGAAAGCGATGGATTTAGGACTTGGGATCAATGCAGGACATGACTTGAACCTTGACAATTTGCCGTTGATGCAGGACTTACCAGGGCTTCAGGAAGTCTCTATCGGTCATCATCTCATGGCAGATGCACTCTACATCGGGATGGAAGCTGCCGTCAAAGCATATCGACAAGCACTGGGGCAACAGGTAGCATGAGAGACACTAAAACGTGTGCTGTTTTCGACTTAGACGGCACGATTATCCGCCTCTCCTCAGAACAGGTTTTCCTGCGGTATCTGCTGAGCCACGGTGAGATCCCGATACCGAACTTGCTGGCGTGGGTATCCTATCTGCTGCAGGTTAAATCTCTTCGAGCAGCAAAACCTAATAAGATTTACCTTCGCGGTTTGGAACAGACACACCTTCACGAGATTGCCCGACGCTGCTTTACTGAGACGCTTCGTCCGAGCATAGCACCTCACATTTCAGAATTGATACACCGCCATCGCGCCGAAGGAAAGGCGGTTATCCTGATGTCGGGTTCGTTGTCTTTTCTCGTTCAGCCGTTTCATGAGCATTTCCAGACCGACTTGATGGTTGCACATCAATTGGAGATAGTTGACGGAAGATGTACGGGACAACGGATTGGGCTTCACCCGTATGCCGAAAACAAAGCGAAACTCACCCAACAACTCGCCGCTGAACACGGGTTTGACTTAAACCACTCTTACGCCTACGGAAACCATCACACCGATGCTCACAAACTGGAATTGTTTGGGCATCCCGTCGCTGTTAACCCAGATGGCGGGTTGCGACGCATCGCCATGGCTAAGGGCTGGCACATAGAAGAATAACTGACACGATGCGACTTGAAAAATATATTGCTACCTCAGGTATCGCTTCTCGGCGGGCGGTGAAAAAGCGCATTCTTGCTGGTGCCGTCAGCGTTAACGGCGAACCTATTCTGGTGCCAGGACACCCAATCGACACAGAGACCGATGTCGTTGAATTTGAAGGCAAACGCGTTGAGCCGTTGAAAGAGCAGATCTATTTAATGCTAAATAAACCGGCGGGCTGTATCACAACGCGCAGCGACCAACGCGGGCGTCCAACCGTTATGGACCTCGTTCGGGACCTATCGGATACAATCTATCCAGTTGGACGCTTAGATTTGGAGACCGAAGGGTTGCTACTCTTCACAAACGATGGGGATTTCGCCTATCGACTGCTACATCCAAGCCATGAGATAGAGAAAATCTATATCGCATGGGTAAAAGGCGTGCCGCGCGACGAGGTGATTCAGAAACTCCGTCAAGGGGTCAAGATTCCGAGCGGAACAACCGCACCGGCAAAGGTCAGACGGCTAAAAATCAGCAAAGATGGGCACGCAACAGCGTTTGAGGTAACAATTCATGAAGGGAAAAAACGACAGGTGCGGATGATGTTCAAAGCCGGGGGACATCCGGTCATCCGTCTAAAACGGGTCCAGATAGGCACTTTGAAGTTAGGGCCCCTGCCCTTAGGCGCGTATCGACTGTTGACTTCGGAAGAGGTATCCGAGTTACTCCGTTTATAGGCGCGGTCTGAGACCACGCCTATCAGAAACTATCTATCGGCGTTTGCCAAATCTTTGACCCGTTCGAGCATTGCCTCAGCACTCTGCCTGATGTTTGCATCCTTGGCGTGATGCGATAACTTCTCAAGCACAGCGATCGAGTCCTCAAAATGTTCCTTAATGGCGTAGGTCACGCCGAGGTAATACTGCGCAGGTTCATAAACATCACTGTTCGGATACTCGTCTATAAGCACTTTGAAGTGTGAGACCGACTTTTCAAAATACGCCTCTGATTTCTCAGCGTCAGCGGTTTCAAGGAGCGTGCCGTAAGTGAGTCCCAACTGGTTGTGCAATTTTGGAATGAGCTTCGACTTGTTTTTCGGATCGCGTTCAAACGCTTTCTCGCTGAACAGGACTCCCTTTTCCAACTGCTTCCGTTCCAAATAGATGAGTGCGACCTCAGCGTTGAGTTTGCCATCATCAGGTTTGGCTTCCAATTTTTCCAATTTTTCTTGAAACTTGGACTCTGTTTTTAAGGCATCTTCCATAACCGGCGCAAATTGGTCAGGTGTGGCATAGCCCGTGTGATATTTGATGAGGCCCCCGTCTGGACTGATAAACAGAACAGCGGGGTAACCCGTGACACTGTATCGGCTTCGCATCTCCTCATTGATCGGACGTTCTGTGTCCTCTGGATTTACTTTGACAGAAATAAAATTCTCAGCGAGTGTGATAATATTTGCATCTGTAAACATTTCGGCATCAAGCCGGTATCTTGGGCTACGGGAGAAAAG
>JAPPBX010000056.1 GCA_026702755.1 Candidatus Poribacteria bacterium
TGAACATTTCAAACCTTTTGCGTTTGCTTACTTCGGCGATTCAGATACTGAAGATTGGTATGTTGAGGTATTGAATATCTTTACCTGGACGCAGGGGAATACGCGTATCAACACCGGTTTTGAACATGACCTCTCTGCTCTCTTTTTTTCTGAGAAACCCTTCACTGAATCTGACGATAGCCCTGAAATCCAAAAAGTGTCCTCAGATTACAGAAGTGAGCCAAATCCATCTAAAGATTTGCTAATCAAACTAAAAAATACCGGAACACCGCTGGGTCGATATGGAAATATCTATAGTGGTATTTCACTAGGACACAAAAGTGCATTCCTCATAGATGAATATACCTATGAACGTCTGCTCGCTGAAGACCGTAGTTGTGCAGATCTCATAGAACAGTTTCCTGATAAACCTAGGAAATGGAGATGGGAATCAAGTAACGCAATCTATATTCCTAGCAGTAAAAACAAGCGGTGGCCCTGGTCAGGCATAAGAGATGAATCAGAAGCCGAGCGGATTTTTGAAACGACCTATCCAGCAATTAGCAAACATCTACGCTTCTATAAAGACAGATTAAAGAAAAAGACAAACCCGGTGGTATTTTATTGGGAGTTCCCACCGCGCAACATTTATGATAAATTAAAACAGCCCAAAATTATTTATCGGGCTACTCATACTTCTATGCAAGCTGCCTATGACACATCCCATAGACTTCTCTCAAGCGCAACGTTGTTCATACCAACAAAAGATCTTTCCTTGCTGGCAATCTTAAACAGCAAACTTTTCGGTTGGTTTGCTCACAAAGAATGCAGATCTCCAAATCCGGAGATCAAACGGCTGTCTTTCTCAAAGCAAAACATGGAAAAGATCCCAGTAGCCTCACAAACAGCAAAACAAAAAGCGGACTTTTCAAATCTAGTCCAGCGGATACTTGAGGCACCCGATAGCCCTGAAGTCTCCGATATTGAACGGAAAATAGACCAATTGATATACGAACTTTACGAATTAACACCCGCGGAGATCGTATTAATAGAGGAGGAAACCAACCAATGAAAGTCTTAGTCATCGGTGGGACGGGCAACATTAGCCGTGGAATTGTTGCTGCGCTGCAAAGCCGAAATCACGAAGTCGTTCTGTTCAACCGCGGACAACACAGGGATGTACCGCCTCCAGATGTCCGCGTCATCCACGGCGACCGAAAAGATCGCGAGGATTTTGAGGCGAAAGTAGGTGCGGAAGCGTGGGATGCCGTGATTGATATGATTAGCTTCAATGCAGACGATGCCGCTTCCGCACTTCGGGCATGTCAGGGACGCGTCGGACACTTCGTCCACTGCTCAACAGTGATGACTTATGGACCACCGTTCGCTGGTATCAACCTTTCAGAGAGTGCACCGTTGCAAGGAACATCGGGCTATGGACTCGGCAAAATCGAGGCGGATAATCTGCTGTTGGAGGCGCATGAACGCGATGGATTCCCTGTAACTATTTTCAAGCCGTCCTACACACACGGACCTGGCATGAATCTCCTACGTCAAGTCGGTGGAGATGGTAGTTGGATCGACCGGTTGCGGAAGGGAAAACCGATCCTTTCCGCAGGCGATGGATTAAATTATTTTCAATTCCTGTCATCTCGAGACGCAGGTTTTGCGTTTACAGATGTACTCGGCAAATCCGATTGCTTCGGTGAAATCTACAACATCGTCCATCCGCAGGCGCGAACATGGGACGAATGGCACCGTGCAGCGGCGGAGGCACTCGGTGTTGACATAGAGATTGTGCATGTGTCGCAAGAGACACTCATCGCAATGTCACCGGAGCGATTCAGCGGATTACGAGGTAACTTCGGGCATACTCAAATCTTCAGTCACGAGAAATTAGCGGCAGTGCTACCCGAATTCTGTCCACAAGTTCCGGTTACAGAAAGTGTCGCAGAAAACATCGCGTGGATGGACAAACACAATCTGATTCCAGATAGCGATGCAGACGATTTGGAAGATCAAGTTATTGAGGCAGTTCGCAATTTACCCCGTATCCGATAATGCAGAGGTGAAACATGGTACAAATCAGATCAGCGTTAGATTCAGAAAAACTCGACCTTGTTGAACACGACCTGCG
>JAPPBX010000057.1 GCA_026702755.1 Candidatus Poribacteria bacterium
AACCCACAAGAATACCTATAACTATTGAATCAAACAATGTTTTGAGAAATATCAGTTATATTAATTATACACCAAACTACCACTAAAAATGCGAATGAATCTTTCCATGTTTTTGCATTTCAGTTGATATTCAGGCAAATTTTTGTTATAATTGAACTTCAAGACTTAGGAGGTGAATCAAAATGAATTTGACGCTTGAATTAACAACTGAGCAGATCATCGATCTGGTTCAACAGATGCCGCCGGAAGAAAAATTCTTGGTTGTTCGTGCACTTACGAAGGAAACACCAGCAGAACGCAAGGAACGGATGAAATATGCCGAATCAAAGGTTAGACAATTATGTGCCCAACGCGGATTGGATTGGGACGCGATGACCGAAGACGAGCGTTTATATTTTATTGACGACCTCGTCCACGAGGATCGTGAATGCAACCGGTAGTCGTTTACGATACAAATGTTCTGATATCGGGTATGATTTGGGGTGGTGTACCTTATCGCTCCATTGAACTGGCACAAGAAAATAAGGTCAAAGGGTTAATTTGCGATGAGATTCTTGATGAATTTGAAGACAAGTTAATGATCAAGTTGGATATCCCTTCGGCCCGGACCTCGGTAGTGAAGACCAGGCTTCTCGGTTTCCTCCAAACGGTAGAAATTCCCAATCGCCTCAAAGGCATCACAGCCGATCCAGACGACGACATGATAATAGAATGTGCCGTTGTCGGAGGAGCCACCCATATTGTTACTGGCGATCAGAAGCATCTGTTACCACTTGGAAATTACCAGGGTATCCGTATTGTAAAGCCAGCGGACTTTCTGTCAGAGTTCCAATAAAAGTAAAAAAGGCATCAAACAATGAAGTGCGATATATGTGAAAAAGAGGGTGCGCGTCAGCGTTATGTTTCCCGAAGTTATGGCAAAGGTGATTCACTTCTTGTCATTGAAGATGTCCCTACTATCCACTGTCCGAATTGCGGTGAGGGATACTTGACTGCACAGACCTTGAAAGGAATCGAACGTATTAAAAGGGATCAGCAGACTGTTGCGCCAAAACGTCTCGTATCAGTTGCTGTTTTTGAGTAACTCGGAAAAAGGACACCATGCAAACGTCTCACAAATATTTGGATCCAGTCGCGCTCTCACGGATTGGCGGAATGGAACTTGTCGCACGCCTCGTCGTTGAGGGGTTCGTTACTGGATTACATAAAAGTCCATATCAAGGGTTCAGCGTGGAATTCGCTGAGCATCGGCAGTACATGCCCGGCGATGAAATCCGCTATATCGACTGGAAAGTCTACGGAAAATCTGACCGGTACTACATCAAAAAGTTTGAAGAGGAGACGAACCTGCGTGCCTATATTTTGCTCGATACAAGCGCGTCGATGAACTATAAGCACGCAGAGGAGGGACTGACGAAATTTGAATACGGTTGTTATCTCGCAGCAACACTCACCTATCTCATGCTGAAACAGCGGGATTCGGTCGGATTGGCACTTTTTGATACGGATATTACGCAATACATTCCACCGAGGGGTGCCGCCACACATCTGCGTGCGATTATGTCAGCGTTAGAGAATGCGACCCCCGGTCAGGAGACCGAGTTGAGTGGTCTCTTCCACGAACTCGCTAAACGGATTGTGAGACGGGGGTTGGTCATCGTCATCTCCGATCTGCTTGACGAACCTTCTCAGGTCATCTCGGCACTGAAACATCTTCGCCATCAGAAACACGAGGTGATCGTTTTTCATCTGCTCGATCCCGCCGAACTCACCTTTCCTTACACCGGTTCCGTCGTTTTTCGAGATATGGAAACTGGACAGACGCTTTCAACGCAAGCCGACACACTGAAAACAGATTACCTTGAAAAACTGAACCAATTTATCCAAAGTTACCGTCGAGGGTGCGGCGCAAGCCAGATCGATTACGTTCAAATGGATACCGCCACACCGTTTGACTACGCGCTGTCTGAATACCTATCCCGCCGAAAATAGACATCACTCCCAAACATTTACGCATCAGGACCACGCTACATTTGCGATAATATCTCTACTCAGAGCCAGAGATGCGTTTGATGACAACAAGCGTTAAATCATCATACTGTTCTGCTTCTTCAACAAATCTATTGACATCTTCAACGATGTGTTGGATCACTTCCTCAGCGGTGTATTCATCTGGGATTCGGGAAGTCACTGCTTTTAAACGTTCAGCACCGTACATCTCTTCGTCAGCGTTGAGGGCTTCAATCAGACCATCGGAATGGAAGATAAGCACATCGCCTTCAGCTAAATCGAAAGTGATAGATTCATACCGAACACTTTTCATACTGCCGAGAGGCAGATCACTATCTTCAATCTCAATGATTTCAGTCCCTTTCTTGAGAATAGGATAGGGCTGTCCACCGTTGGCGTAGTCAATACGTTTCTCGGATTCATTAAGAATCGCCAAGTTGAGCGCGATAAAACTGGGTCGGTACATTCGAGGTGCTAACCCCGCATTGAGCGCAGTGAGGATAACATCCGCACCGGACTCGAATCTGGCAACTTCATGGAGCATCCCGTTCGTAAGCACAGCATTCATTGCGCCGCGTAACCCCTTGCCAGCAGCATCTGCTACTGCAATAGCGGTTTGTCCGTTTGCGAGGGTCAGATAATCATAAAAATCGCCGCCGACTTGTGTAGCAGGGGCCGACATCCCGGCAATATCAAATCCTTTTGTATCTGGTGACTCCGTAGGTAGTAGTCCCATTTGAATGTTTTGTGCCTCGTCCAACTCCGCACGGATCCGTTTTATTTCTGCTTCCTCCTTCTGCTGCATTTCGTTGCGAAGCTGCGCGGTGTGCCTTCGGGTGATGACCAAACGACCGATGAGAGCAACGACAATACCCATGAACATGACTGTAGGGAGATATGTTCGCCATCGGGTCCAGAAGGGTGGAGAAATACTAAAGTCAACCACAGCCGGTGGCTGCGTGTAGGGCCAGTCCTCACGGAAAGCCTTGACGATGAAACTGTAGGTCCCCGCTTTGAGGTCTGTATATCGGACGCATAGAACGCCATTTTGGTTTTGAAATTCCTGTTGAACACCATCATCGTGCGTGGCTTGTTGCGTTGCTAATTCAGATGCAGGAAACCATTTGCCAGATGTACCGCCGAAACCGGTGGGCAAACGTGCGAACTCCACCGCTGAAATCTTTGTCCATCCAGGACTATCCAAGCCAATTATTTTAAACTGATAGGAGAGCCGTTCTCGAAGTGGACTGAGCCCCCGCACATAAAAGATGATATGCTTGTTTCCATACGCCGGTAGGGTAATATTCGATGAGAGTTCAGTATAGGTCTTATCCGCCTTTAGCGCAGTAAGTCGATAAAAAGGGAGTCCACCGCGTGCTGGAGTATATTGTGTAACGCCGCCTTCTGTTGCGAACCAAATATCCTTGTTAGAAGACTCATAAATTTTCGAGATGTTATTATGCGCAAGACCGTCTTTTGTGGTGAGGAAATCGAAGGTTTCACCATCGTATCGGACGGTGCCGCCGCCCTTTGTTGCGAACCATATACTCCGGCTACTATCCTCAATCACATCGCGCACGTCATCAACGAGAAATCCCTCTTTTCTGGAATTCCGAGAGGTATTTTTAGAGGCATACGATGTGAGTTTCGTCCCATCATATCGAACCGCGCCACGAGATGTCGCGAGCCAGAGAACACCTTCTCGAGAAATTAAGGACGCGTTTACCGAGGCAAGTTCAATGTCCTTAGTTATGATTAACTCCTTGTCAAGATATGTCTTGAGGGCATCCGGAAAAAGGAAAGAGACTTTCCCATACATCTCTTTTGGATGCTGCCACACTGCGAGTGGAGCAGCACGAGAATTCTCTCTAAGCACAATTGGTTTACTGGGGTCAGCGTCATTCCAGCGTATCAACTTCCCTGTCACAGCGTTGAAAAACCATTTGGTACCTGATGGGATTTCTAACGTCTTTGTAACTTTAATCAGATAAGGGAGGGTCTCCGGTTCAATATTTATAGACATTGAGGGTTCAATTTCTTTTGGATAGGACTGCACCCTTCCGTTCTCAAAAAGCACCCATAATTTGTTGGTATCTGTGTGTAAGGCATTTATAGGGGATGCAGCATGATCAATCTCCAAGGTTGTTTGAAAAGGAATTCGCTGAAAGCGATTCGTAAGCCAGAACAATCCCGTGGTATGCGCTTTAAAGATATGCCCACCAAAGGCTATCCATGGATGTTCCTCTTCGGTAATAAAGAGATTAGGATTCCTAACATATCGTCGCCCGAGGTGCCTCGCTTCTGGTTTGACAAAGACAGAAACCTCATCAAAGTGTCCGTTTCCATAGCGGAAGAACGTGTACCGTATAGCGTTTCCACTATGTATCGGTTTGTTGATAAACCAGACGTATTCGCCAATCTCAAATATTTTTACAATATCCGTCCAAAATGCGAAACGCGATTTCCCTCTAATTCTACCGCCGATTCCAGTGCCATGATTCTGGATTGCTGGTTTCGGGTTAAAGACCGTCACGCCGTTATCATGTCCAAACCACAAATCGCCATTAATCGCCTCAAAAATCGTCCGAACTCGGTCAATACCGAGTCCACCATCAGCACTATAAGGACTTAACGCAAGCGCAGCATCATATTGATGTACCTCGCCATTCTCGTCAGTAAACCATAGGTTTTCCCACGCGTCCTCAATTTTGAGCACGCCTGACACGTTTTCCGGAGTCTGCAGGCGCGAACCATCCCACCACCTTGCGATGCGACCGTCGCTAAACCAAAGTCGTCCTTTGGTGTCCTTCTGAATTGAGACTTGTGTGGTAGATGTGTCCGCCCCAGTCCCGCTTTGTTCTGAACCTAAAGGGAGAATCTGCTCAAAGGTTTGTCCATCAAACTTTAGGAGGAAATTGTAGCCACCGAACCACAGATTCCCAGCGGTATCCTTTGTTATCGCCTCAATGGTACCAACGCCGTTAAGGTCCGATGTATCGTAACGCGTGACACCAATACCCGGTTGGATACGCGACGTTTGGGTTTCCGTTTTATTGTTTGCCGGACGGGTCTCACGAAAACTTAGAATTACAGTCTTTTTTTTCCTGGGACCTTCACTACCACCAAGCCAGAGGGTTCCGTCTTCGCCTTCAAAGATAACGTTTATTGTCAATGTTTCCGTTGACTGGAGTGAATCTTCACTTTTAAGCTCGTTCCGATGTGCCTCTGGCAGTCTTTGGACCCCTGCGGTGACGTACTGCGTTAGCCACTGACTTTCACTAACCCACACATCGCCTGCCCTGTCAACAATTAGGCAGCTTCCAGTTCCGATCCGTTGGATCGAAGTGCCATCAAAACGGCTGACGTGCCCCGTTTCTTCCGAATCCTTTCGCGTAAGAAACCAGATGTGTCCCCACTTATCTTCAACGATTTGGCGCGTCCGTCCGAGGAGTGCACCCGGTTGAACAACAGATGTTGACATCTCCTCCGAAGTAACCGGCGAAGCCGTGTAAGGCACAAAAGTCCTACCATCAAAACGACTGACACCGCCCCTATCAGAACCGAACCAAAGCGCACCCCGGCTGTCCTGAAAAATAACTGGGACTATGGGACCTACAAGACCGTCAGCAACCGTATAGGTTTCTATCTGTTCAAAAGCGATGGAAGATTCAATAAAAGCAATGGAAAGGCATAGAATTAAGATAAATACGAATTTTATCAAGCTATTCACGACAACCCACCTTTAATAGTTCAAAGCAGCAAAGACACTTAGAATGTCTTTGTGAAAAAAGACTGAATTCGAGAAATAGCCTTTGAATTAGTGCGTGAGGATATAAAAAAAAATCCGAAAATAACCTTCACGTTACTGCAAAAATAACAGATTTGAGAAACAGAGTCAAGAGAAATCAAAGGTATTGACGCATTAAACGAACTTATGATACAATGCGAAACATCAAAAGTGTAGATAGGCGGACACGAGGACGATCATACGTGAGAAAGGAGAGAACGATGAAGACCTATCGGATCGGAATTTTGGGATGTAGAGGTCGTGGGACGGCAGCAGCGCGGGCATATCATGCCCACCCACGCACAGAGATTGTCGGACTCTGTGACCTGATTCAAGAACGCCTCGACACGCTGGGCGACGAAGTCAACGTCACCGCACGGTTCACTGACTTAGACGAGATGATCCAGCAGACCGAACCCGACATCGTCGCGATTCCCACTGGCACGGAATTCCATTACGACCTATGCATGCGCGTGCTGGAACACGGTGTCAATATTGAAGTGGAAAAACCGATGTGTGTGGATCTGGTGCAGGCGGACACCGTTATCGCTAAAGCCGAAGAGAAAGGTGTGCGGGTGGCAGTGCATCACCAAGGTAGAGTCGGTGCATCCATGCAAACGATTGCGCGTGCCTTCAATGCCGGAAAAATCGGTGAATTGCGCTATATGTACGGCAGCGGGAAAGGCTATTACGGCGGCTACGGATTGATGAACATCGGTACACACATGCTCAATAACATGTTGCACTTCGGGAAACGTTGCGAAAGCATCGTGGCACACCTGACAACCGGTCGAAAACCGATCACGTCTACAGACGTGGTGCCGTCACCGAGCGGTATGGGGACGATTGCAGGTGAATATATCACAGCAACACTGCAGTATGAAGGTCACGTTACCGGCACCCTGCTCCAACACCGCTTTCATAAGATGGACACCGATGCGTATTCTATGGAACTTTACGGCACCGAAGGAAGACTCTTCTGGAAGAGCGGCGGGGCATGGTGGCTACCGACACCGCACTATCTCCCCGATGGAACACACGACCAGTGGGAAACGTTGGAACTTATCTATCCAGATCATTATGACCCCAAAGGCAGTGCATCGGAAGCGGATTACTGGTTCGTGGAGGATTACGTCAACGCTTTGGATGAAGGCAGACCACATACGTGCAGCGGCACCGAAGGACGGCACATCGTTGAGATGATGATGGGTATCTTTGAGTCGGCGGCTTATGGTACGCGTGTGAATCTCCCACAATCCGATCGGCGGCACCCGTTGTTACGGTGGCGTGAGGAATCAGGGTTGGAATCACCTGCAGAAATGCCGAGAGCTTATGGCGAGTGGCTGACTTTGGAATCCAATCGAATTCGTTAGATCAAACGAAAACTCTGGCGCGCTTGAATGAAGATTAAGAATCTAAGTTGAGTAATGTAGGTGTTCGTTGTCTGAATCGCGGATTACACGGATTACGCGGAGGACGCGGATTTTAATCGATTTTTCATTGACGGTTTTTTAGTCCAATAGGAACAGCATCTATAGAATTAACTCATCGCAGTTATACCGCTCAAATTACCGAATTAATCTTTATAAAAGCGCTCCTACATTATCTGCGCGATAACCGTATTCGTCTGCAATCCCGATTCACCGGAACACCGGATCGGTTCACCCGTCTTGAGATGATTGATGAAATCTTCCACAAGTCCCGTGTGCGTGTGCGGCAATGGGGTCTGATGCAGTTCAACCAGTCCTTCTGATTTCGTCTCAAGCGTCAGATTTCCTGAATTCAACGGTGAACACTTTAAAGCCCCTTCCGTGCCGTAGACCTCAACATCGTCAATCGAGACTCCGACGTTCCAATTGACGTTGGCAACGGCATGCGCGCCACTCTCGAAACGGAGCGTAAACGCAGTGGAATCGTCAACCTCAATATCCAGATACACTGCTTCCGCATAGCCCTGTACAGATTCAATATCGCCCATGAGATACTGAAGGAGCGAAATACGGTGGCTACCGAGATCCATCAGCACACCGCCGCCGCTGATCTTTGGATCCACCCGCCAGCTGCTCAGATCGTGCCGATTCGGGTTATAGAAACCGGTGTGATTGATCTTCGCAAGCACCACGTCTCCGATGGCACCCTCATCCATCAATGCCTTCATTTTCACGATATTCGGATAGAAGTTCCGGTAATAAGCGAGCATCAAGGTGACACCCGCATCGTGGCAGGCATCCACCATCCGCTGACACTCCTCAACCGTCATCGCCATGGGTTTCTCACAGAGAATGTGCTTACCTGCTTCTGCTGTGCGGATAACGTGTTCACAGTGCAGATACGGCGGCGTTGCGACGTAGATTGCATTGAGCTCGTCATCTGCCAGAAGATCGTCTATGTCGGTATAGACCCGTTTCGCGCCGTGCCTTTCAGCAAAGGATTCCGCTTTGGCGCGGTCTCGCCGCATCACAGCGATGAGTTCCGAGTCATCGACGCTATAAAGCGGGGGTCCGCCCTTATATTCAGCGACATCGCCACAACCGAGTATGCCCCATCTGAGCGTTGCCATGAAAAATGTCCCTCATCGTTAGTAAGATGGAGTAACTGAAAGCGGCCTGTAAACATCCGCTACGATACCTCAAAAGCAGGATAGGCTAGCGCGAGTCGTTGCCATTCGTCGTTACGATTAAGCCTAAAGTTTGCCAAAATGCCTCAAGGCTCGGTGTCTGTAGTGCCTCACGGCGCAACTGCCTAAGACGTTGCACGTCGTCAACGTACTCAAGCGTTGATGCCACTGCTTGCAAGCTGCGTGTATTAAAACGGACCTCCAGATTTTCAAGGATACCCTCAACAAGACTGTCTCGTGTTCCGCGTTCAATACCTTGTTCAATACCTTGTTCAATACCTTTCTGCAGGAAATGTTGGATAACTGATGATTCTTGCATGATTGTCTCCATTATAGTCTCACGAATGGTTGGATAACCAAATACTAATCCGCCCAAAATCGCTAAATCTGCCAAATAATCCGCCTTTGCTATGTCATCTTGTGGTACAGAGTCGGCGGCCTCAACGCATTGCCGGATCCACTCCTCAGGTTCCGTATTTTCAGGGCGCTTCATCAACGGCGTAAAAGGTATTAAGCCCTTTACACCCGCTTCGAGAAACGGTAAACCTTCCAAATCGTATAGCCGGATCACCTTGTATCGGATGCGAATCTCATAGTCCACCATCTCTTGAATATATTCACCGGGGTCTGTTCTACCCGCTCGCGGGTGCAGGTAGATAACGTGCGAATAAATCGGCAGCTGAAAGGCATCAATCCCTCTGCCAACATAACCTGCCATACGATACGGCATCGGGACCTCTCTACTATCGTGTGTTTGCATTTCCAAATGCACAATAACTTCTTTGCCGTGGACGTTTGCGCGTATAAAACTATCCGCCCGATTAGATCTGACAGTGGGCTGCTCGGTTTCAAGTACCTCAATCACTTCCGCCTCCGGGATACCGAGGCTAAACTGTAACCAATCTTCGGGGTTTTGGTGAATCAGTATTTTTGAAACGGTATCATATTGTTGCCGGCTATTAGATGCCGTCCACTCCCGTCTTTGCGCCATATCAGATACACTGGCGGTACAAAACCACGTCAGTCCCTTTCTCATCCACAGTAAGTTTTTAAAGTCTAACACATATTAGCAGTGGATGTCAAACAATTTGGCGAATGCACGCCTATTCTCTCTTGAACAGCAAACGGGAATCTGTTAGGATATTGGGAAAGAAAAAACAGGAGGATGGACGATGACAACCAACGCAACACTCGAAAAAATCCACCCATTTTTTATCGTCGACAACCTTGGGAAGTCAATTGACTTCTACAATCAAAAACTCGGTTTTGAGACAGACCTGCTTATCCCAGAAGATGATCCGTTTTTCGCGATCGTGTCTCGTGATAATGTACGGATTCTTCTCAAACATATAACGGAATTTATTCATCCAGTACCGAACCATACTCGGCACGAATGGGCACGGTGGGACGCTTTTATTTTCACTCCCGATCCTGACGCGCTGTTTGCGGAGTATCAGTCTCGTGGACTGGAATTCCACGAACCGCTCGAAGACACCGACGATGGTCTCCGCGCTTTTGAACTTAAAGATCATGATGGGTATGTTTTGTGTTTTGGGAAGCCGCTTTGAATGGAGATAGATATGCGATGTTAATTGTCTGAATCGCGGATTACACGGATTACGCAGATTTACGCGGAAGAAGTTCCCTTGCGCCAGCAGAGCAACATGATGGTTATGTGTTGTGTTTTGGGAAACTGCTTTGATGGCACATGAGCTCGGGCGTGATTAACTATCGTTGAGATTTTTCAATAGCACCCAAAAGGGTATGTGCGCTCTGATAGTCTTTATCAATCCTTAAAGCTAATTCAATGGAACTTTTTGCTTGTTTATGAGCACCCTTTCCAAGATGAGCAAGACCTAAGTTGTAGTACGCTTCTTTGAATTTGTGGTCAACGTCTACTGCTTCACTAAAAGCATTTATTGCCTTACTATACTCTCTCATTTCCAAATAAACACACCCAAGATTATAATGTGTTATTGCAAATGTTAAGTCAACCTGTACTGCGTCCCTAAAAAAGTCTACTGCGTTGTCATAATCCTTAAGCTTAAAAGCCTCGATTCCATGATTAGTATACTTAACAGTTGCTAGAGGAACCTCGTCCCTATACTCATCAATTTGCTTCAGTGGCTCTGGAAGTACTGGATCAATAGATCGGTCATCGCCCGATTCCTTACCAGAACCGTTCTGTTTAGCAATGATCAACTGGCTTTGTAATGATCTTTTCTCTTCCCGTAGCTTTTGGTTTTGGCGAATGAGATTTTGGTTCTGATCTTGCAATTTTTGGTTTCCGGCGAGAGTTTCTGTTTTTTCGTTTCTGAGCCGCTGGATAGTAGCATTCTGATCTACAACCCCTGATTTACCTTCATCTATTTGATTCCGCAATGTTCGGTTTTTGCGGAGAGCGACAGCATTGTCGTTTCGTAACCGTCGAATTTCAGTATTTTTTTGAACCACTTGATTCTGCAATGTTCGGTTTTTGTTTTTCTGTTCATTTAACTGCCTCTGCAAACTTGCCATATTTCCAGATGTAGTGTTTATCATAGAATTCTTACTTGTCAATTCTTTTTGCAATTCACCATTAACACGATTGAATTCCTCATTAGTATTTTCCAGAGCCTGAATTTCTAATTCCCTTTGAGCGATCCGCTTTGTCAACACAGCGTTTTGTGAGAGAGAGACATCTTTCGCATTCATTTGTATTAAAAATGCGATAAAACAAATGAATAACCCTAAACCCAAAGCACCAGTCGTAACGGAATGCCAACTACCTTTTAATGCGCCAACAATATATTGCCAAAGGTTAATTATAGATAGCGGATTGGCATCCCGTTTTGGCAGTATCGCTTCCAGCGGTTTTAACTGATCAATCGAAGTTTTAGCACAAAAATCCTTTAGGGTTGCAGTCAGCTGCTGAACATCAGGTGACAAGTTGGCAAGCTGCTGGAAAACGTCTGATTGGTCAGGATTTTCAAAATCCTTTTTTGAAAACAATAAGCCTCTATCAACTCGCTTCTCATCTCCAAACTGAGTCCAGAGGTCCGGTTTTTCGGATAGACTCAAAAACGAAAGGTAAATAACCAACTCGGAGAAATAGTCAACCTTTTCACTGGCTTTTCCACCGCCTGCGATTCTTTGTGGATGTTGATACTCTGGTAAACCGACAATCTGCTCCGCTTGACCGTGAAGCGCGGGAACAGACAAACTGTCGTAGTCTATCAATTTAATTTCAATAGCAGCACCATTTCGCTTAATCAGTATATTTCCATCTTGAAGATCTCCGTGCGAAATCTTGTGGTCGTGGAGGGTTGCAACCATTTTTCGAAACTCATCGGCTATAACTTTAAAAACGTGAGGATCCTGTGAATTTTGTTCAATAAACTTTCGGAGCGATACACCGTCTGCCCATTCCATTCGTGTGATCGGATACTTGGTGTTATTTATCAAAACGCCTTCTGAAACGTACTCAAAATCAACAAAATATTGTAAACGACGCTGTTTCAGGTAAGTAGATATTTTTTCATACCGATTCTTAGCATTACCGACATCTTTAACCCAACATCGCAGCGCGAAAGTTTTAGAGGCAACTCTAACAGGATAGACTCTCGAAAAACCGCCAGATATTCCCTTCATGGGTGTTCCGTTTCTCAGTACAGGGTCCAACACACTGAAATCGAAAGCATTCTTGATAAAGAATTCATAATCGGAAAAACTTGGCCAAAGCATCACGTTCTCCAAGTCGGATATTCCCCTAATCTGGTTTTAGTAGGAAGTAGAATATCAGGTAAAGACCGACAAACATTCCGCCTCCTGCAAGTAGACAAATCAAGAGAACGAACCAAGGATTTTGTTGCCGTTCTAACTCCTGATCAGAAGACTCAAATTTTGGTAGTTGTCGTTCAAATTCGACAGAAATTAGCATAAATGCCACATCATCATTGGCAAGACGGATATTTTCTGCCTCTCGTGCTTTTTCAACGAAGTCATTAAATTGTTCCCAACAGTCTATACAAAGGAGTTGTTTAAGTGCGTCACCCAATTCCCCAATTTCTTTATGTTGTATAATCCATTTTGATAGAGCATCAGTGGCTAAGATAAATATATCGCCATGATTCGTTTGCCCTGCTACAAAAATTGGCTCATCGGAATTATCCTTCTCAAAACTAGTAAAAATCCCGGGGCGATTTGTAAAATCTTCTGATTTTTTTATCAGGTAACTCTCTTTTAGTCCAGACTCCCCAATGTGAAATAAACAACTATCTCCTATAATCATTGCTTTCCATTCCGCTTCAGTTTTGTCAATTTCAAGTCCAATAAAGGTGGAAGCAGCAGATTCTAATTTGGATAACCTATCTATATGGATAAACCTCTTTGTTTTTTGAACCCTTAAAGTTACTTGCTTTAACCATTTCTGTCGGAGAGGATTTATCCATTCTTTCCAACCCTCCTTTTCTTCTAAAGATTCTAAAGATAAAGTAGTCTCTTCACAGAAACCCTTTACGAGGAGTTCCGCCCATATTTTTGGATAGAACGACCTTGTTGCGCCATCTGCGACTGCGTAACGGGATATATCTTCGTTAAGCTCAATAGCATCTTGGCAATCAGTTAAAGTTCCTCCCTTTTTATGCGTAATAAATTTGTTAGACTTTAACTTTACCATCAGAATAATTCCTACGAATCAATTTTCAAAGTATTTTCTCGTATGTCCATTTTATGTGAGTGATCGGAAATGCATTCAACAGAACAGACTATTGAAAACCGTCGGGCACCTAAAGCTTTGTAGTTTTGAATTTTAGATCTAATACACTTAAATCAAGCGTACATCAGAGCGAATTCATAGATGAGTTGGGTTGACCATAGTATGACTATCCTAAACTTAAGTGGGGTAATTACCTCTCAACATATAGCACTTCTTCAGATATAAAGACCATGAACCCCAGCGAGCGAAGTCTTTGTTAACTACTCTTTTCACCTACAACTACTAAAGCCCCTGTACCCAAAGTGCCAAATTCTAATATCTTGGTTAATCCCACCTCAGTTACATTATGACCGAAACATTTCGCATTAGGCTGAGGAGAAAAACCGTGATTTTGAGCCTCTTCGCGTAAGACATCAGGTAAATCACTAGAAATAGTAAATAAAAACTCAGCCGAGGGATCTTGTGAAAACTGCACCTTGTCGTGTGGAAAAATCATTTCACTACCGCCGTTAGCAATGTGGACATTGAACACTAAGACATTACCATCTGTAGTCTGAAAATTCATTACCCTTCTTGCAACATCAGCTGTTAAAAAAGGATCAGCAGCTTCACCATCAGTGATATTAAAAACGACAGGTGGAAAATTATCTGGCCACTCAACACACCACTGTTCCACAATCTCAGCAGCGCGCTCAAAGGCAGTATGCATCGGTGTACCGTTATTTGCTTGTGGCCGCAACCATATCGGCAAATTTGCCTCAATCTCGACGACCCCACCTGCGCCATCCGGTATTAACCTTTTGACTTTTTTTTCTTCAAGCGGTGATGCATGCAAATCTGAAATCATGCCATCAACGACGGAATGCACCTGATCACCATAGCCAATCAAACATACACGGCACCGATCTTTTACCCCGTCTTCAGTATCACAAGCCAAACCGAGTTCATAAATAATACGACTCACAATTAGTGCTGCCGCTTCCGCTTTCGTCCCACTTTTCCATTCTTCATTCATTGACCAAGACTGATCAACCAAAATGACAAAACAACCAGGGTTAGGTGTTCCAATTGGAATATTGCTATATGCCATTTCCAAACCTCCACTTTCTATTTAGATAATTTAAATCATACACAAATTTGCAAAAGATTTCAAGGAAAAGAGATTCCAATAATTCAATCTACTGGTTCATTAGACGTTATACACATATCGCCCATACAGGGCTAAAGCGGATAGTGGCGCATTTTTCTATAAACATGCCGTCCCTACGGGACTAAAGAGGGTTTTGAAGTATTCAAGGGTTGTGGCTAAAAATCCGGCGCAGTTGGAAACAGCACCTACCGGACCTGGGACCACGACGGTTATTTGCCCTAAAATTGACATTTATGGTGCGGTTAGGAGGGAAATCCGCAGAAATATCCAAGCAAAACCCCCAGCAAAACATCGCACCTACCGGCCCCGGGGTAAAAGCCATAGCGAAGGATGGGAAACTGAATGACTCTGCTTTCAGCACATCTCTGCTTGAAAACTTACGCAAAGCACAGTATAATAGGCATAAATTTGTGCTTCAACAGGAATGGGAATGGAAACTAACGGAAACGGGAATCGGAACCTTGTCAAACCGCATATTCTACTGATTGGGTTGGCTCTCGTCGCTTTTAATAGCTACTGGTGCTTGATGGGGACGGAGGTATGGCACTCGACGCAGCTGACGATCGCCTCGCTGTTCTTTAATGCGGTTTTCACGCTCCTCGTCTTCGTGCTTGTCAATCTACTGTTCCAGCGATTTATGCCGCGTCTGGCGATGTCCGAAGCGGATTTGCAAACCATCTATGTTATGGTGGTGATGGTATCAACGATCAGCGGACATACCATGATGGGCTACCTCATTCCCGTCCTCGCGCATACATTTCAGTTCGCATCCCCAGAAAATGAGTGGCTATCGCTCTTTGGAAACAGTATCCCCAGTTGGATCGCCGTTAAAAGCCCGCGTATCTTAGACGGATTCTACAATGGGGATTCCACGCTCTACACTTCTGCTACGCTAAACGCATGGATACCGCCGGTATTGGCGTGGTCGAGTTTTGTGATTGCACTCTGGCTGACGTTATTAGCAGTAACGATCTTCCTCCGTAAGCAGTGGACGGAAAATGAACGCCTGAACTATCCGATTGTTCAACTCCCGTTGGCATTGACGAGCAACCCGAAACGCTTCTTTAGTTCACCGTGGATGTGGCTCGGATTCGCACTCGCAGGGAGTGCCGAGCTGCTCAATGGACTCAGTTTCCTGTTTCCAGAGATCCCTTCCCTACCCATTAGAAACAAATCGCTTGGACAGTTCAGTTCAAAGCCGTGGAGCGCGATGGGACCGATTCGTATCTCCTTTTATCCATTTAGCATCGGTCTGATGTTCTTCACGCCGCTGGATCTCTCGTTTTCGTGCTGGTTCTTCTGGCTACTGACCCGTGTTCAGATGATAGTGACAGATATGTTCGGCGCACGCAATATCTATAATCTTGAACAGCAGACGGGTGCTTGGATTGCGTTTGGATGCATCCCGTTGTGGATGGGTAGACGGCACTATGGACGTATTATCCGTAAGATTTTCGGCATCGCACAACGCCGTGGCGAACCACCGCCTGACGATTCCGGGGAACCGATGCGTTATCGCACTGCTGCTGGACTGTTCACCGTAGGGTTGCTGTTCCTTTTCTTCTTCTGTTTCCAAATGGGGATGACGTTCTGGGCGATTGGACTCTTTTTTGTGTTCTACTTTCCGATGATTCTCGGTATCACGCGTATTCGCGCTGAGATTGGGCCGCCATTGCATCAACTCGTCCTTGTCGATCCGGGGCGGACGATGGTGTTGGCGTTAGGCACACGCCGACTCGGCACAGAGAATCTGATGGGGCTAACGTTTCTCTATCCATTTGTCCGCTGTTTCCGTGCACACCCAACACCGAGTGAATTGGAGGCGTTCCGTCTGGCAGAACGGAGTCAAATTGGGTATCGGCAGTTGCTCATCGGGATGGTATTGGCGATTGTGTTCGGTATCCTGATAACGTTTTGGGCATATTTACACGTGCTTTACGATATGGGTGTGGCAAGCAAGGCACGCGGCTGGATCGTCTATATGGGATGGGAGACGTTCAATCGCTTGCAAACGTGGCTTGTGAGTCCACGGGAGACAAGCGTGCCGGAATTGGGTGTTATCGGCAGTAGTTTCCTGTTTACGATCTTTCTGATGATTATGAAGATCCGATTTCTGTGGTGGCCCCTACACCCTGCCGGTTACGTGTTAGTCAGCGGCACCGGCATGGGAAGGTTGTGGTTTACCATCTTCTTGGGTTGGTTGGCGAAGGCAATCGTCCTAAAGATTGGCGGTGTGAGACTCTATCGACAAGCAATCCCGTTCTTTTTGGGGCTAATCTTAGGCGATTACACACTTGGCTGTGTCTGGAGCCTCATCGGGTTGGTGCTGGAGATACCGACATATATTGTGTGGCATTGAAGGATTCGATTTTTGGAAGAGTGTTTCGTGATAACGCAAGACTACTCATGGTCTTTAAATCTTTGAAGCATTTGCTCAATATTCGCTTTGAGATCTTCGTCTCCTTGTTGTTCAGCGATTTTTAAAGCCATCTGATAATCTACCCTTGCCTCCTCTACTTTACCAAGTGCCACCTTTGCCATGCCACGAATCATATAAGCGTCAGCAGAATTTGGCTTTAGACGGACTGCCTCATTAAGGTCTGAAACCGCCTCCTCAGGTCTATCCAAATTATTCTTGATAATTCCACGAATCATATAAGGGTCAGCGGAATTCGGCTTTAGACGGACTGCCTCATTAAGGTCTGAAACCGCCTCCTCAGGTCTATCCAAACTATTCTTGATCATTCCACGAATCATATAAGCGGGAGCATAATTTGGGTTTAGACGGATTGCCTCATTAAGGTCTGAAACCGCCTCTTCAGGTCTATCCAAATTACTCTTGATATATCCACGAAGCATATAAGCGGGAGCATAATTTGGGTTTAGACGGATTGCCTCATTAGCGTCTGAAACCGCCTCCTCAGGTCTACCCAAATTACTCTTGATCATTCCACGAGAGAAAAACGCCGCCGCGGCTATATCGTTATCAATCCCCTCCGATATATTCGCAATAGAACCCCACTTCTCAATGGCATCATCAGTTTTCCCCTCTTGCCACAATTTGACCGCCTCAATTATAGCCTTATCTATTGTGGATGCCCCAGGATCCAGTTGAATCGTTTGTAGTAACTCCCTAGCTTCTGGGGATAATTCAGATGTTCCGGGTTGAACGAATTTACTGATGTCTCCACTCGTCAATCCCGATACAACTCTTTCTGCTATTTTCTTTTGGTCTTTGATTTCTTTAAGATATATCGCTGCTTCGCTGACATACTGCTTTGCTTCCTTAAGGGATTCCGCTGCCTCGGATTCAATACTCTGAAATTGGGTGTAGGCAACATAAGCAGCAATACCAGTTACAACCGGAATTGCAACTGCAAAAAAGGCAAGAACTAAACCTATAACAACCAGCCATTGATTAAGAGAATTCGCCCGATCATCAAGATATTCACTTCGTAAATCGTTGATTTGGCGTTGATTTTCTATATCACTAACAGCATTAACACTGCTCGCTCTCTCCTCAACGTCTGCTTCGTCGTCAACAGGGTGTTTCGTTGTTTCTGCCATCTTTTTGTCTCCTTTATTTGAAATCAGTTTACATTCCAGTGGACTGTTGGTGCCAAAGATAATGCCTTCCGATAGAGGGTCATTTAGTTTGAAATAAATTGTTGGATTGTCTGAATTTTTTGAACCTTCTTTTTCAAGTTCGGTGCGGTTCCAAACCGCACCATAGGTGTCAATTTAGGGATATTTCGTTGTATTTTATAGGAACGT